>JANORY010001261.1:0-2456 GCA_031415535.1 Burkholderiales bacterium
GCGCGGCGTGGCGTAATTGTTTCCCGCAACTCCAAAGCTGCGGCGCATCAGCACCGTGAAGATCGGCATGTTCACTTGCGCAAATGCAACCATCCACTCGGCGCCCTTGCGGATCGTGCCGGCAATCTCATGTTCGATGCCAACTGCAAAGCCCGGGTTATCCACCAGATTCAGCACGGGCAAATGGAACAGATCACATAGATCGAGCAGGCGCCGCAGCTTGTCACAGCCATCAGCCGTCAGCGCGCCACCGTTGACATGCCGGCTATCAGAGGCTATGACGCCCATCGGATAACCGTCAAAACGAACAAAGCCGGTTACCTGGTCCGTACCCCAGAGCGAGCCGATCTCAAAGAACGAATCACGATCGGCCATCAGTCGAATCGCCCGGCGCACATCAAAGGTCGTGGCGCGTTTGCGCGGAATCAGGTTCAGCAATTCGTCTTCACGGCGCGACGGCGAATCTTCCGGGTCGGACCGGACACGCGGCGGCACCTGATAAACACTGGGTGGCAGATACGACAGAAAACGCCTGGTGATGGCAACCGCCTCTGCCTCGCTTTCGGCCAGATTATCAACCGAACCATTGCGGCAGTGAATGCGCCAGTCACCGAGATCTTCCTTGGTGACTTCGTAACCCATCGCGTGACTCACTACCGGCGGGCCGGCTACAAACAGTTGCGCAATATCGCGCACCATCACCGAGAAATGACCAAGCACCGCCTTGGCCGCGCCGATCCCGACCACACTGCCCAGAAGCATGTTGACCACCGGTACGGTTCGCAATTGTTCGGCATACAAGGTGCTGCCCAAATGTCCGGGCAGGAAAGACCCGCCGCCGCCGGTCACGCGGGGCCGCCCGGCCTTGATCGCGCCGGTGCTTTCCTTGACCGCAGTATCGTTCGAAGCCTCCTGTTTCGGTACCATCGTCGCAACGCTGCCGCCGCCTGAGGACCCGTCGAGCAAGCGAATCGACGGAACCCGCATCTCGATCGACAGCGCATCAAGATAGCGGCTCTTCTGACCGATCGCGCCGTCGGCATGGCCGCCTCGCGAGGTGAAGTCATCCGCACAAACGATGCTGGTGCGATTCTCGATCTTGCCGACACCACCGACATGATTGGCCGGCGTGAATTCGGCAATCTGTCCGGCCTCGTCGTAGGAAGCGAATCCGGCCAGACTGCCGACCTCGCGAAAACTGCCGGCGTCGAGCAAAAGTTCAATACGTTCGCGACAATTCAGCTTGCCCCGGCTGCGCTGGCGCAATACGCCCGGCTCCTTCGAGTCAGGCGCGAGACGGGCGGCGGCAAGACGCTGCAAGGTGGCGACCTCCGCCAGCACCGGCGCCCAAGCGGTCGACTCCGTCGTGCCGGGCCGGTTTCCTTCAGCTCCGGATACTGAAGGTCGAATCACGATCACAATTTGGCCCGAAGACACCGTATCACCCGTCTTCAGTTCGGCACAACTGGTAACGACACCCGCGCAGGGTGCGCTGACGGAGGTTTCCATTTTCATCGCGGTAATCACCAACAGGGTGTCACCGGCATTCACCATCGTCCCCACGCTTGCGGTCACTTCAAGTACTGAGCCGGACTGCGGGCAAGCGACACCCTGCTCGTCTTCGTTGACTGGCAATGAGGCGATCTTCGAAGGCTGAGCCAGGCCGCCGTTTCCGGTTGCGCCCCTGCCCGCAATGACCTTTCCTCGGGCACCGTCACCATGGGTGCCGTCAACCGCAGTACTCGTTCCTGAACGCTCGACATCAATGCCCAGCGCAGCGACCCTCTGATCGAAAAATCGCAAGGTTGCCTGCCCTGCCGACGGCGAGTCCGCCGTTGCAGCGGCGCGAAGCTTGGCAAGTTCCGGCACCTCGGCCAACAAGGTAGTCCGGGCATCACCGGAGCGAAATGCAGGGTTACCCAAAATCAATCGCAACTGCTCACAATTGGTCGCCACGCCGGCAATGTGAAATTCATCAAGCGCTCGAAGTGAACGATCAACCGCTGACTCGAAACTGCGCGACGATCCCGATTGGCAGATCAGCTTCGCGAGCAAGGGGTCAAACTGCGGCGGCGGCGAGAGACCCAGGTATCCGCAGGCATCAACCCGCACGCCCGGACCCGACGGCTCACGATAGGCAGTAAGGGTTCCGGTACTGACTGCGACGATTCGGGACTGTATCGCAAAGCCTCGAGGCAAGCCCACCGAGGCCTGATCGGGGAATCCCAAGGACGCCAGCGTTGCTCCATCGGCAATCCGGAACTGGGCTTCGACCAGATCGATGCCGAGGATCTGCTCGGTGATCGTATGTTCAACCTGGATGCGCGGATTGCACTCGATGAAGTAGTGCGTGCCGGTCTCGGGACTGATCAGAAACTCGAACGTTCCAGCGTTGAGATATCCGCCGGCCTTGGCCAGCCGCAGGGCGTCGTCCAGGATCCGCGCCCTCAATCGCG
>JANORY010001262.1:0-7599 GCA_031415535.1 Burkholderiales bacterium
TGCGGGTGGTGCAAATGCTGCTCGGACACGCCGACATCACGACCACGCAGATTTACACCCATGTCGCCAGCGAGCGGCTCAAACTGCTGCACGCCAAACATCACCCTCGCGCCGGATCGTCCTGAATCGGATTCACCAGGCGACCGATTGCGCTGCAGTGAATCTCAACCCGATCGCCGGGCTTGAGCCACTTCGGCGGATCAAAGCGCGCGCCAGCACCGGTCGGCGTGCCGGTTGCGATGACATCACCGGGTTTCAGGATCATGAACTGCGAGATGTAGCGAATCAGTTCGTCAAACGGAAACATCATACGGCGGGTGTTGTCGTCTTGACGTAGTTCACCATTGACCTCGGTGGTGATCTGCAAATTACCGTAGTCGGTATCGGCCTGCGTCGGTACCATCCAAGGTCCGATCGCGCCGCTGGCCGCAAAGTTCTTGCCTTGGGTCACATTGAATTTGCCGTGCCGGGTCCAGTCGCGCACCGTCCCTTCGTTCATCAAGGTCAAGCCGGCAATATGTTGGTGGGCATCGGCGCGGCTGATGCGCCGGCCAGCCTTGCCGATAATCATGACGATCTCGCCCTCGTAGTCGAGCTGATCGCTCTCCAGCGGCCGCAGAATCGGTTCACCGTGCGCGACCAGCGAGTCTGGCGTACGCAGGAACAAACTCGGAAACTTTGGCGCGTTACTGTCATCTTTATATTCTTCATTACGTTCGGCGTAATTGACGCCGACGCAGATTATTTTTTCGGCATCGACAATCGGCGGCAGCAGTTTTAGGTCGGCCAACGAAAAATCGGCCGCCGCCGAGGCTGCGCTGCGCAGGGCCTGGCTCAAAATATCGCGCTCAAGCGCCCGCTTCATGGTGGGCGCCTCCGGAAAGCGCGCGCCGAGGTCGGTGACCTTCTGGCCGTCCAGCAAGCCCCAGGAACGCCGACCCTTAAATTGGCCGCGACCGCTGGCACCGTCCGGTTGCTCGAAGCTGATCAGTTTCATCAAATGCCTGCCGTTTCAAAGCGTGCTTGGAAAAGGCAAGCACTGATTACGCTATTATCGCCTGCGAGGAGCCTGTCGGGGTTAAGAATGGGTGCGCAGTTTAACCAGAAACGGATGATCGCGGGTGACCTCCGAGAGGGTAATAGCGGGGCTATTTCCCTCTCGGAGGGCGAACGTGAGGGCCGTTTCTGGTCAAACCCTCCGGGCGAAGAGTGCCGGGCCGTCTGCCGCGTTACGATTCGAGGTCGATATCACGCGATATCGACCTCGAATCGCGCCTTGCATCCAATCCCGGAACTCTTCGCTGCGCACCCATTCTTAACCCCGACAGGCTCCTAAGAAAGGACTCGAAATGCCACACATTATTGTTGAATATTCAAGCAATCTGCGAACCCAAATCAATCTGCCCGGGCTGGTTGATCGAGTTCATGAAGTGGCGCTCGATACCGGTGTCTTTCCACTGGGTGGTTTACGCACCCGGGCGAGCGAGCGAGTCGACTATCGGATTGCCGACGGTCATCCGGACAATGCCTTTGTGCATGTCACGATGCGCATCGGTCATGGCCGCGATGTGCCGACCCAGCAGCGTGCGGCGCAAAGTGTTTTTGATGCGGTTTGTGTCTACCTGCAGCCTGTGTTCGAGCGCATTCCGCTGGGTATTTCATTCGAGGTCGTCGAGATACACCCGGTGCTGAACTTCAAGAAAAATAATCTGCATGATTATGTGAAGGCGCGCGCAACATGAAGATCGGAATCGCAGGCCTGGGCGCGGTCGGCGGCTTTTTAGGTGCGCGATTGGCCAGAAGTGGTGCGCAAGTCTGTGCTCTGGCGCGCGGTGAAACATTAGCAGCGGTTCGCGGCCGCGGCCTGACCCTGATTGAGCAGAACGGCCAGTCGTTTTCAGTACCCGTTCGCGCCTCCGATCAAGCCGCTGAGCTGGGTGTGCAGGATTTGCTGATCATTTCGGTCAAGACCACCGGCTTAAACGAAGTAGCGCGGCGACTTGCACCCATGATCGGTACCCAAACCCGAATTTTATCGGCGATGAATGGTATTCCGTGGTGGTTTTTTGACGGCTTTTCGGGTGATCAGACGGGCGGTTCTGCGACGATTGCCGCGCCCGACTTGCCTGCCACGTCCACGTCGCCTGCCACGTCCGCCAACTACGTCGCTGATCAGCAGTCGATCGCCCAGCGCACTGCGCAGCTCGCCGCCGTGCCGCTTGCCTCGGTTGATCCGGCCGGCGAACTTCGACGACTTTTGCCCGCTCGCCAGGTGATCGGCAGTGTTACTCATTTTTCCTGTAGCAGTCCGCAGCCGGGGTTAGTTCAGCAGAAAATGGGCGAGCGCCTGATCATTGGTGAACCACACGGCGGTGATCCGCACCATAGCCCGTCTTGCGCCGCCAGTATTGCGGCGTTTACCCAAGCCGGATTTCAGGTTGATGCGAGCCGCTGCATTCAGAAGGACATCTGGTTCAAACTTTGGGGCAATATGACGGTCAATCCGATTTCGGCAATTACCGGTGCCACCGGCGATCGCATTCTCGACGATCGCGAGGTCAAAGACTTCATGTCACGGTGCATGCTTGAGGCCAATAACATCGGCGAGCAGATCGGATTGCCAATCGGCACGACGCCCGACGAGCGACATGCAGTCACGCGCAAAC
This sequence comes from Burkholderiales bacterium, assembly GCA_031415535.1. Lineage (GTDB taxonomy): Bacteria > Pseudomonadota > Gammaproteobacteria > Burkholderiales > Burkholderiaceae_E > JANLTP01. The sequence continues at coordinate 2,667 of JANORY010001262.1, forward strand.
TCGGCGCGTTTCGCACCTCCATGCTGCAAGACGTTGAATCCGGGCGGCCGATAGAGTTGGATGCCTTGCTGGCGTCGGTGATCGAGATCGGTACACGCATCGGTATTGCACGGCCAAATCTCGATGCGCTAATGGGATTGACGCGGCTGACGGCGCGCAGCCGTGGCCTTTATCCTAACTAAGCCAGGCCGGCTTGTAACTTCAACAGGCTTCTTCCCAGTGGCTGCCAAGCATGTTTCGCAAACGCCGGCGACCTTGTGGTTGCGGCAAAAAGGTATCGCGTACACCGAACATGTCTATGACTATGTCGATCACGGCGGTGCGCCGGAATCAGCCCGCCAATTGGGGCTGCCGCCCGAGCAAGTCGTCAAGACGCTGGTCATGCAAGACGAACACGCGCAGCCCTTGATGATGCTGATGCATGGCAATGCCAAGGTCTCAACCAAGAACCTGGCCCGCCAAATTGGCTGCAAGTTGGTCGAGGCGTGCAAGCCCGAGGTCGCGCAGCGCCATAGCGGTTATCAGGTCGGCGGCACGTCGCCGTTCGCGACGCGCAAGCTGATGCCGATTTATGTTGAGGCCAGTATTTTGCATTTCGAGAAAATTTATATTAATGGCGGGCGGCGTGGTTACCTGATCGGTATCGCAGCGGCCGTGCTGAGCGACGCACTGAGTGCCAAACCAGTGAGTTGCGCATTGCAGGAAACTTCTGAATGAATATACTTTATTCCATTACAGCCATCGCGCTGGCCTATCTGATTGGCTCGGTATCGTTCGCGGTGATTGTGTCCCAGTTGATGGGATTGCCAGACCCGCATTCGTATGGTTCCGGCAATCCCGGCGCGACCAATGTTTTGCGAACCGGCAACAAAGCGGCCGCCGTGATTACCCTGCTGGGCGATGCCCTGAAGGGTTGGTTCGCGGTCTGGCTGGCGTGGCAGTTTGCGCCCAGCCTGGGCTACGGCGAGGCCACCGTTGCGCTGGTGGTCATTGCGGTGTTCCTCGGGCATTTGTTTCCGGTGTTCCATCGCTTTGCCGGTGGCAAGGGCGTGGCGACTGCCGCCGGTATTTTGTTTGCGATTAATCTGTGGCTCGGTTTGGCGACCATGATCACCTGGCTTCTGATTGCCGGGTTCTTTCGCTACTCGTCGCTGGCGTCGTTGATCAGCGCACTGTTTGCGCTGTTCTATTACATCTTGCTGTTCGGATTTCGCAGTATGACGCTAGCGGTACTGGTCATGAGTCTGCTGCTGGTTTATCGGCATCGCGAGAATATCGGCAAGTTGCTGGCTGGCAAAGAAAGCCGGCTCGGTGGCAGAAAGACCTAAACTGAAACCGACCATTCGCATCGGCATTGATCTGGGCGGCACCAAAACCGAGATCATTGCACTCGATGACAGCAGCCAGGTCCTGTACCGACGGCGAGTGCCGACGCCGGCCGGTGATTACCAGTCAACGCTCGCCGTTATCGCCCGCCTGGTTGACGAGGCCGAAAAAACGCTGGGTAATTGCGCTTCGGTCGGAATCGGTATGCCCGGCGCGCTTTCCTTAAACAGCGGCTGCGTGAAAAACGCCAATTCGACGGTGTTGAATGGCAAGCCCTTTAAGGAAGATTTGCAAGGTTTGCTCAAGCGCGAGATACGCCTCGAAAATGATGCCAATTGTTTCGCCTTGTCGGAAGCGCTCGACGGCGCGGGCCACGGCAGCACGAGCGTGTTTGGTGTCATCTTGGGAACGGGCGTCGGTGCTGGCTGGGTCATCAACGGCAAGCTCATCCTGGGTGCCGCGCGCATTGCCGGCGAGTGGGGGCACAATCCACTGCCACCGATTGCGCAACTGGGTTTGCTCAGTGCCGGCGAGCGCCAGTTGAGCGCGCTCGAAGCACCCGGTCCTGCTTGTTATTGCGGCCGTTGGGGTTGTGTTGAAACCTGGTTGTGCGGACCGGGTTTTGTGGCGGATTATGCGCGCGTTGATAACTATGTCGCCGAGGCCGTCGATACGCCAAACATCGATACGCCAGCCGTCGATACGCCAGCCGTCGACTCGCCCACCGTCAATGTATCCACCGTTGATGCACAGCAACTGATCACCCGAATGCGCAGCGGCGAGCCACGCGCAGTGGCCGCGTTTGATCGTTATGTTGATCGCCTCGCCCGCTCGTTGGCGACAGTCATTAACATTATCGATCCCGATGTGATCATCCTGGGCGGCGGCATGAGCCGAATTACCGAGCTTGCCGATCGTGTTGGTGGCGCCCTTGCGCCTTATGTATTCTCCGATGAGATCAGAACAAAAATACTTGGTAACCTGCACGGTGATTCATCCGGCGTTCGGGGCGCTGCATGGCTCTGGAATCAACCTTGAAGTTCTGGATTCAACCTTCAAGATCTAGAATCAACCCTGAAGTTGTCGGGCTGCCAGGAGTACGGCGATTGAAAGCAGTGCCAGCCATAGCCCCAGGCCGACCACGCCGGACAGATCCAGCATCAGCCCGGCCACGGCTGGGCCGATGGCACCGCCCAATGTGTAGCCTGTGATCATGCTGGCCGTGCCCGCCGCTATGTCGCTGCCCTGAAACTGGTGCGCCACCCGAATCATGCTCAAGGTGTATAGCGCGCCGCCGACGCCACCCCAGACCAAGGCTGCGACCCACAGCATCAACGGTTGCTCGATCGATGCCACTAAAAGCAATGCTGAAGCGAACAACAGGATGGCCGCGATACTGAACACGCTGCGCGCGGCCATACGATCGGCAAGCAGACCTGCCGGGTACTGAACGATAAAACTGCCGATGCCGATTGCCGCGACAATCGATACAGCAGCGGCCAGTGACAAACCGGTTTGCGAGCCATGCGCCGCGCTGATGCTGTTCAGTCCCGCCTCGAAGACGCCGCCGACGAATGCGATCAGGCATAAGCCCGGCACCCGTTGCAGTGCCGCCCAGGTGCTCAACGCCGGTTTATCGTGCAGTCCGGGTTTGCTCGCACCGGATTGAGCGCGGTTCAACCCGTCAAAGGATCGCAGCGGCAGCGCACCGAGCCAGCCCAGCAGCCCGAAGCCGGCAGCCAGCCACAAGGCCTCGTGCGGGCTGAGTCGCAATAGCGCAGGAGCCAGCGGCCCGACCGCCAAGGCAGCGCCCAGAATGGTCTGATATATGCCGGTGTATTTACCACGCTGATCGGCTGGCGCATGCTGCGCGAGCAGCGCTTCGGAGGCGTTCCAGACCGCTGCACCGCCCACCCCGCCCACCACCGCTGTCAGGCACCACAACACGAAGTGTTCGGTCAGTGCGTAACTGGTCAGCCCGAGCGTATTAATCAAAAGTCCAATTTGGTACGAGCGCAGGATTCCGAAGCGCGAAAACAGCCTCGGCATCAGCGGAATACACAGGACACTAGCACCGGCCCGCACAGCGAGAACGCGGTGACGACACAGGTAGTTGCAAAGCCGATTTGCCAGAGCTGGCGAAGCCCCGCGTTCATGGTGCCGACAGCAGCGCCGCTAAGCTCAGACTGCCGGCGGCCATGATCGGTGGATCAAAATGCGAGCGGCGCATCATAGATCGGTGTTCATGCGCCGGGCGATCGCGCGTTTAGCGTGATTTCGTCCAGGGGCCAACGCGGCCGTACCGTAAAGTTGCTCGGCGGCTGGCGCGCATCATCGGCCAAGGCCTGCAGGCGCAGCGCGCCAGCGAACGCGATCATGGCACCGTTATCAGTACATAAGGCGAGCTCAGGGAAAAAAACTTCAAAGCCGTGCAGCGATTGGGCCTGGGCGAGGGCGCTACGCAGACGCTCATTGGCGCTGACACCGCCCGCCACCACCAGCCGATTCAGGCCGCTAGCCTTTAGCGCCGCCAGCGATTTGCTGAGCAACACTTCAACGATCGCTGCCTCAACTTCATGGGCCAGGTCGCAGCGCGCCTGCTGGTCGGCGATGCCCTTCCTGACCCGGGTCAGTACCGCCGTTTTTAAGCCGCTGAAACTGAAATCAAGCGTACCTGAGCGCAACATTGGCCGGGGCAACTTGAAGATTCCGGGTCGGCCGTGGCGTGCCAGGGCGGCGATCGCTGGCCCGCCTGGGTAGCCCAGACCGAGCAGTTTGGCGCTTTTGTCAAAGGCTTCGCCGGCCGCGTCATCGAGCGTGTCACCGATCAATTGGTACGCTCCAAGTCCCTTGACGCTGAGTAATTGTGTATGACCGCCCGAAACCAGCAATGCCAAAAGGGGAAACGGCGGAGGCTTGGCCGATAACAACGGTGATAACAAGTGGCCTTCCAGGTGATGAACCCCAATCGCCGGAATGCCAAGTGCCCAGGCCAGGGACGATCCGAACGCCGCGCCGACCAGCAGTGCACCGGCCAAACCGGGACCTTCGGTAAAGGCGATGGCACCGAGATCGGACCTTTGTAGGCCGGCCTCGGCCATGATTCGTTCGGTCAGTGGCAACAATCGCCGGATGTGGTCGCGGCTCGCCAGCTCGGGTACTACACCGCCATATTCGGCATGCATTAACACTTGCGAGTGCAATGCCTGCGCCAGCAAACCGCGTCGGCTACAGTACAGCGCCACACCGGTTTCGTCACAGGAGGTCTCGATGCCCAGCACTATCACGCCTGTTTATCCTCCTTCTTTTGGTGGTTTTACACTGAATGTGCTATTGTCCCAGGTTCGCCGCTGTAAGCCCTTAAGTTCAGGTCCTTGTGACCGCCAAAACGGTTGTAGTGGTCGTTAAGACGATCGTTAAGACCATCGGCAAGACTTAAGTAATTTTGTTTTAAAAGAAGCCTGAGCCGGGTACCCACAGCGGTAGGCGGCTGTAAAAAGGGGGTGATTTTTAATGCCGACCATTCGGATCAAGGAAAACGAGCCCTTCGATGTGGCGCTGCGTCGTTTTAAGCGCACCATAGAGAAGGCAGGCATCATCACAGAGC
>JANORY010001263.1:0-3926 GCA_031415535.1 Burkholderiales bacterium
CAGCCTTGCGGCTGCCGCCCGGATGCGGCCGATGCCACAAATAACCTGGCGCATTGCAGTTAAACCCCATCGGCTAGGGTTCGCGAACGCACACACGGTCGATATCCAAAGCGGCGACAAAATTATCCTGGCCTTGGTCTCTGGCACGCAACAATCGCTCGCCGACGGCAAAGACGACGGTCGTTTAATGTTCGGTGGGGTAAGGCATCACCCTGCGCAGCCAACTGCGGGGCCGTCTCAACCAACGCATGCCTGCCCGGGCTACAACGCGGGTATCGGCGCCATGCTCGGCGTCTTGACGGCACTGTTGACGAACACCGACCTGCTGCGCCCTGGGGTCGCGCCGCTCAGTTTCGTGGCTGAAGGTCCTCTGTCCACGACGGCAACGGCAGCGACACTTGCAAGTCCAACTCCCAAGCCGCCACAAAAACCGCCAGTGAAAGTGGTGCCTGTTCGCCCCATTGAGCCCAAGCCTCAACCGCCGACACGCGGAAGGATTTTGTCGTGGGGAGACTCGTGGCTTGACTACACCAATTCGACCGATCGTAGTCGCGATCTGCGCGATGGCTTGGAATCGCTCGGCTATCAAATGCCCGATGAATTTTGCGATTGGAGCCGTTGGCCGACGCTCACGGCTATGGCAAAGCATACGGAACATTTCTGCCGCGTTTTGAGAAACGAGATTCAATTGCGGGGTCTAAAGGCCGTGCTGCTATCGGCAGGCGGCAACGATTCGACTGGACCTGCGCTAGGCGCGATGCTTATCAAGAAAACCAGTCCAGCGAGCGATGTCATTGATCATTCTGTTCTGAATGCGCACATCATGCGACTATATTCGCTCTATTCAAAAATATTAGACGCCTTAAAATCCGAGTTTGCGAAGCCGAATACAAAACCCGTTACTGTTTTCGTGCATGGTTACGACTACCCGGTCCCAACCCCTACTCGGCACGGCAACCCATTGTGGTTAGCGTTTCCGTTTATGGAAAAGGGCTACGTCCTCACCACGTCATCCGATTTCGGTGCTGCCGCACAAGCCATGCGTGAGGTCATCGACGCATTCAACACGATGCTCGCATCGCTAGCAACAAACTACCGCTTCGTGCACTACGTGGATCTTCGGCGGACTATCGAGGAAAATAGTAAAGCCGGGCAAGATGGTTGGATCAACGATCTGCACCCGACCGACGAGGCATTCGGTTGGTTAGCCGCAAAACTCCATGCGGAGATCCAAAAATTACCCTGATCAAACCGATCGAACGATTGCCCCCGCGCGCTCGAGATGCCAACGCATATTCATTGCCTCGAATGCTTCGCTCGCGCGCAGCGCAAGTTCGCGCGCCTGAGCTGCTTTGTCGTTCGACAGCGCAAGTTCAGCACGCGCGAGCTGATTGACCGCCAGTTCGCGCGCTGAACTTCTGAACTCGGCGGCGCGATCGGCGTGATCAAGATAGCGCAGTGCTCGATCTGGTTTCGCCTGTAAACCCGCCAATCTCGCCAGCGCACGAAAACCCATCGCCGCGCCATGCTGATCTTGTGCACGTGCCCTACGAAAAAGCCGCGCCGCATGTTGACGGGCTTCGGCGACACTGCCTTGCTTGACAGTGGCTTCAACCAACCAGCCATAGTTGATCGAAGTCGAGATCGCGCCGCCCCGTGCCTCTATCCATTGCGTCGATTCGCGAAGCGCACATAGCGACGCCGCATCTTCATGTAATGCCCAGGCACCGCAGGCCGCTAGTGAGCGTCCCATGGCAACCATGAAGCTGCTGCGACAATGCAGGGCGATCTCCGCTCCCGCCTCGCCTGCCGCGATAGCTTCCGACCATCGTCCCTGCCAAAGGTGAACCGCACAGATCAATTCGCGCACCGACGCGCCAACGACATGTGTACTCTCACCAAGAAGTTGTAGCGCATCGTCAAAAACCTCCCGTGACTCTTCGAAACGGCCGATATCGCCTAATGTGTAGGCAATTCGAGCGAGCGAGTAGGCCGAGCCGATGGCGGCGCCGCTACCGGGTCGGCTGTAATGACGCTTACTTTCGACTGCCTCCTTCAGAAGTGGCAGCGCTCGACCGTACTGTCCCGCTGACGCGAGTGATTGACCCAAAGTCGCTTGCACCTGTGCGATCAAACGCGCATCAGCACTGGTCAGCGCGTATCCCAGCGCAGCCTCGGAATGTTGTACAGCGTCCTTCGGCCGCCCTTTGCCATAGTGCACATAAGCCAGCCAATATTCTGCACGCGCCAACACGTTGACATCGTTCGTGCGCCGAGCCAGCTCCGCTGCGCGCTCGAACAGGCGAACCAACCCAGGCGACACGTCCAGAGGATCAAAAACGCAGGTAAGACCTAGTTTCTGAGCGATTCCGCACCAACGCATTTGCAGCGCTCGATTTAGCTCAGGCAACGCATCAAGCGCCCGCAGGGCGGTAATGTACTGTGCCCGGGCTCGATCGAGCGCCATCGTTGATGCCGCCTTGTCACCTGCTGCCTCCGCGTATTGCGCCGCCGCCGCTGGTACACCGGCTGCGTCGTAGTGGAAGGACAGCGACTCCAGCCAATCGAATGCCTCTTGGCGTCCTTCGGCGGCTTCGAGCGATTCGGCCACGCGAAGATGCAAGGTTCTGCGCCGCTGAGGCTCCACCGTAGCGTAAACCGCGTCCCGGGTTAAGGCATGCTTGAAACGCAGAATGCCTGGCTGACCGGACGAAACCAGGAAATCCTCCGCTGCCAGCGATTCCAACAGATCCGTTGCGTCGCGATCGCCGATCAAGCGTTGCAGTAACGCTGCCGCAAACGAGTGGCCTGCCACTGCGGCAAGCTGCAGGCATTCGGCCTGTGGTTCTAGCAGTCGCGCCAGTCGAGACGCCACCAAGGTATTGATCCATGCCACTCCGACCTTGCGAGGCGCCGACTGCAGCTCGCCACCGGCGGCCACCGCATGACACAGCTCCTCGATGTACAGCGGATTGCCTCCCGATTGACTAAAAATTTCCTCGACCATAAAAGGATTCGACGCGGGCAACCAAGCCTGGATTGCACTTTGCGCTTCAACACTATCCAAAGCCTGCAACCGAAGTGTTTGAACATCCGCCGCAACAGAAATCTCTTCGGTACCCGCTCGTACGGCGAGCAATAAAAGCAGCGGATGCCCTTGTGCCAAAAGCAAATCCAAGGCTTGGCGGCTTGCGTTGTCAGCCCATTGCCAGTCGTCCAAGACCAAAACCAAAGTCGTCTGGCTCGCCAAAAGCGTTAAGCAATCGACAATCGTCGAAGTTCGAAGTCCTGGCGACGGCGTAGCCGTACTGTCTGCCTGCCCACCCATTAGCGCATGGACAAGCGAGCGAAATTCGGTGGAAATCTCGCCCCCCAACAGCGTCAACGATGACTTGATTGCAGCTTCATTTTCAGCGAGTGATAAACCGGCACGCACGCCAAGCGCACCACGAATGGCTTGAAGAAACGGCTGAAGTGGTTCGGCACCCAAATAATTTTCGCAATACCCTCGCAAGATACGGAAGTCTTTGCCAACGAGTTGCCGTTGGAACTCATCAATCAAACGGGTCTTGCCGATACCGGGTTCGCCGCTGACAACAATCGCGCCAGACTCCCCAAGTCGTACTTGATACGCCAGGTCGAAGAGTTGTTTCATCGCTTCTTCGCGACCGACGAAGGGCACTACGCCCCGGCGCGCCGCTGCATCAATGCGGCGTTCAACTGCCGCGCGCCCCTCGACTCTGCAAACGTTTAGCGTAGTTGAGCGTCCGCGAATCGGCAAACGCGAAGTCGCGGAGACCTGGAAAAAATGCGCCTGCGGACCTAAGGTCTCGACACTAACCAATATCTCGCCACTGGCAGCAAGGCTACACAATCGAGAGGCCGTATTCGGAACTTCGCCAACGACGTCGAAGCGGCCACGCTCG
>JANORY010001264.1:0-4228 GCA_031415535.1 Burkholderiales bacterium
GCGACCGAGTCCGCCGCCTGAATCGGTGCCGGCGAGGATTCAGTACGCCAAACAGTCACCGCTCGATAGTTGGGTCGTTGTTCGACTGTGCGAATCGCGTTGGCCTGCGCATCTTCAACAATGCGCGAACGGCCTTGCGCGTCATCTTCGCTGACCAGACGTCGAATCGGTGGCAGAGCAGAGGTCATCTTGGATCCTTGAGCGGCGTTGCGGGTTGATCAGTGTTGGGTTGACCAGTTTCGGGATAATCACTTGTGGGTCAATCGGTTGACGGTTCAATCGGGCTTGATATTACCTTCGCGAACTACCTTGCCCCACTTGCCGATCTCGGCCTTCAAGTACTCAGAAAATTGCTGCGTTGTCCCGCCAACCGGCTCAAAGGCCATGGCGTTCAAGCGCTCGCGCACATCAGCGCTTTGCAGCATTTGATTGATCGCTTCGTTGAACTTTTGCACGATCTCCGGCGGCGTCCCGGTGGGCGCAAAAATCCCGATCCAGGTCTCATCCGTGACCCCTGGAAACCCGGCTTCGGCAAAGGTCGGCACATCCGGCAAGGACGCGACCCGTTCAGCGCTTGAGACCGCCAACGCGCGCAAGCGGCCAGACTTCACAAACGGCAAGGGCGTTGACAAGGCCCCCGCACCGACCGGCAATTCGCCACCGACTACGGCCGCGATCGCCGGCGCAGCACCCCGATAGTGAATGGCATTCATATCGAGCTTGGAGGTAATGTTGAACAGGTTCTCACCTGTCAAGTGGGGGGTTGTGCCACTGCCAGGCGTCGCGAACGAGAGCTTGTTAGTTTTGGCGTAGGCGAGCAGTTCCGGCAGCGTTTTCACCGCAACACTCGGATTCACAAAAACCAGGTTCGCCTGCTTGGCCAGTACAGCGACCGGCACAAGGTCGCGCTCGGCATCAAAACCGCCCTTCGGCGCCAGCGTGACGTTTACCGCAAATGCGGACGTAGTGAGCAAGACCGTGTAGCCGTCCGGTGCCGACTTGGCCGCGACGGCCGCGCCAACATTTCCGCCCGCCCCGCCTCGATTTTCGATAAGGACCGGCTGCCCAAGGCTCTCTGTGAGTTTTTGCCCGACCAGTCGTCCGATCATGTCGGCCGGTCCGCCCGGGACGAACGGAACAATGATGCGGATCGGCTTGCTGGGGTAAGTCTGCGCGCGCGCGTCACCGGGCAGCAGCGACGCCAATGAAGCACCAGCGCAGACGGCCAGTCTGGCGAGCAACACAACGCGGGATCGACGATCTGGACTCATCATGCCATCCTCATCAAAGGTCTAACTGCGAATTCGTGTGAGCACAACGAATAGTCGTCACCACGAAAGCATAACCCGAATTGTTCGGCCATCATTTCGCAGACAATGGTTCTTGTTCATTCGTTCTTACAATTACATCGTTATGCAAAAATGCGGTTTACTTTGCCGGACAACTCAGGAGTGACGATTGATTCGAAGCGCGAAGCTTGCCGACCTGTCCCATCTCGCTCGCTTGTATGCCGAGCTTCGCCCTGAAGACCCACCGCTCACGGGACCGGCGATCGAACAACTTTTATGTTGAGCGCCGCGCTGGATTGGGCGTGGCAGATGAACTGCTACAAGGTGATGCTGCTGTCGGGGCAAAGGCTTAACGCCGCGAATGCGGTCTACCAATCGCTTGGATTTGACGGTGACCGTGAGCGTGAGTTTGTGGCCAAACCATGAGCGCCCCGCACAGCTCGATAACCGGCATCGCAACCGTCATTGCGCGGATCACTGTTGGTTTGATTCCGAAACTCGTTGCCACCCGTTGCCGACCGTTGCCGCCGGATTCGGCGTAAAGTTGCCGACGATGAATTTCAAACCAAACGATACCGAGGAGACTTGATGAGCGCGTTGATTGAACTTTACACCTGGGGCACGCCGAATGGCCGCAAGGTTTCGGTGATGCTCGAAGAATGCGGCCTGCCGTACGCGGTGCACAAAATCAACATTGGTCAAAACGAGCAATTCTCACCCGAGTTTTTGGCGCACAGCCCAAATGGCAAGATTCCGGCGATCATGGATCCGAAGGGTCCGGACGGCAAGCCAATCAGTTTGTTCGAATCCGGCGCGATCCTCGTTTATTTAGCGGGCAAAACGGCCCAGTTTTTGCCGGCCAGCGACCGCGGCAAATACGAAGCCCTGCAGTGGCTGATGTTTCAAATGGGCGGCGTCGGCCCCATGTTCGGCCAGACCCATCACTTTATGCGTGCCGCACCCGTCGAGGTGCCCTACGGTATCGAGCGCTACCACAAAGAGACCAAGCGGCTCTACGGGGTGATGAACGAGCGGCTCGGCAAGGTGCACTACCTGGCCGGTGAATACTCGATCGCCGATATCGCGACCTACCCCTGGGTCGCGCGCCACGAATGGCACAAGGTCGAACTGGCAGAGTTTGATAACGTCAAGCGCTGGTTCGATAAAATTGGCCAGCGCGAGGCGGTGCAGCGCGGCATGGCGGTGCCGGCGTAACAGGCTTGCGTCGCGGGCCTGCAGTTACTCGGTGTTCGGACCCTGCGACTCCAGCGACGTATCACACCGAATACGACTTCATCGTGCTGGACTCAGGGTCATCAACATCAACCAGTCGCGGGCAGGTGCACCGCATTGATTACGCGGTGCAGTTGCAGGTCGACTTCTAGGATCGTGACGTCGAGAGAATCGTTTTCTGATCACTAAGGGTTCATTAGATGGAAGTTCGATTGCTGCGCAATAAACTCCGAGGGACACTGGTAAGTGGCACGACAGTATCCTATCGAATGCGCAGTCCAGACATCATCGAAATGTATTGGCGCGCTACAAACGGTGAATGGCTCGCTGGCGTTCTATCGAAAGCTGACCCACGAAGCACGATGAGCGTCGAGCGGTTGCCAACAGACCTTTTTGAGAACGGCAAGGCAATTAGCCTGGAGATGATTGTCTACAAGCCCCGAGGTATCGAACCCTTCCCTACATTGGTTTTCAATCATGGTTCAACTGGATACGGCAACGATCCTGCCGTCATCAAGTACACCACAGTAAGTCCGTCAGTCGCAAGGTTCTTCACAGAACGCGGTTGGATGGTTGCGTTCCCGCAGCGACGGGGGCGCGGCAAATCCGATGGTGCGTATGCCGAAGGACGGGCTCCTGACGGTTCGGGTTACTCGGCACGTCCAGAGGTATCGCTTCCTGGGGTCGAGCGAGCGATGGCCGACATCGACTCGGCCGTGACCTGGTTAAAGTCACGACCGGAGGTCGACTCTAGCCGAATGCTGATTGGGGGAATTTCGCGCGGCGGGATTTTGGCCACCGCCTACGCGGGAACTCGCCCAACGGTCTTTCGGGGCGCAATTAACTTTGTCGGCGGATGGTTAGACGGGCGCTCGGACGCTGTCGACCAAGTCAATGCCCCGACCTTTCGACGAGGAGCCGGATTCAAGAATCCGACGATCTGGCTCTATGCGGACCAAGACCCGTACTACAGCGTCAATTACAGTCGCAAGAATTTCGACGCATTCACGGCGGCCGGTGGCATCGGATCGTTTAACCTCATCCCGGTTCAACCGAAGCAAAACGGCCATTTCATTGCATTGGATCCTAGTTTGTGGGGCGAGACATTGGATAAATATCTCGCGACCCTAAACCTTGAGCATCGGAACTAAGCCAACTTTGCTCTTGGCTCACGGTTCACTGAAAGGTCAAGCCGAGTGCAAGCGGAATCGGGCATTTTCGTCGAGCTATGCCGATAACCTATTTTTCCGTGACTACAGGGTTAGTCAAAGACAAAGGCTAAGGCCTTATCAGACAGATGGATGACCTTCGATTGAAGGGTTGGGTGACGGCTCGGAGCTGCGCCGAAGTTCAACGACCTCAGCGTTCGGTGTGTCGACAAGTTCAGAGATCGCGTCAAACAGCGACCATAGAGTGAATTCGAACCGAAGGCCTTCGTCTGGGAAGTCGTGCAACCCTGTTGGAAACGCCTCGACCCATGCCGAAATTCGACTGTTCAGGCTCTCGCGAGTAAGAATGTTGTGAGCGATGTCATTGCGCATCTTGTTGAGCTTCGTGAGGGCTTTCCAGAGTTCCGGTTGGTAGCCAGCAGGAAGGAATGCCTTTGCGAGATGAATGGCCTGGTGGCATTCGAGCTGAGCGTTTGTCTCGCGCAATGCATCAGGGTTGCGGAGTCGGCGGTTAATGAAGATGCGTACTTGTTCTTC
>JANORY010001265.1:0-5035 GCA_031415535.1 Burkholderiales bacterium
CGGATCACGTACAAGCCATCGAGCGCGGCCTCGGCGGCGATGGCTTCGTGGCGGCGCCGGTAGGTGAAGCTGGTGTCGGTGATCTCGATCTCGAAGTGCTTGGCCATGTGGAAGCGCCCGATGACGCGGCCCACCCGCTGCCCGATCGCTGCGGCCGTGCGCAGCCGGTTACGCTCGCGGCGCGTGGCGATCGCAATCTTCTCTAACTGCGCCTCGCTAGCGACCAGCAGTTCCTCGCGCTTACGAGCCCGCTCCTGGGCCAGCAAGGGGTTGCGACACACCACCAGCCGCTCGCCGGGGAAGTGCTCGCTGGTGTGCTCGAGTAAGTTGCGCTCATCGAACAGATCGGGCTGAAACGGCCCGTGCTCGGCGGCGAGTTGCGCGATCTGCGGGGCACGCAGCGAACTCACCCAGTCCACCCCCGCAGGCTTGAGCACCTGCTCGATACGCGCACTGGTGAGCATGCCCCGATCGCCCACCCAGGCGATGCGCTCGATGCCGAAGCGCTCCTTGAGCTTCACCACCTGCGCACTCACGGTGGCCGGATCGGCCGTATTGCCCGCAAACACCTCGACCGCGATCGGGCAGCCCGAGGCCGCGCAGATCAAGCCGAAGACGATCTGCGGATCATCGCGCTTGCCATCGCGCGAATGCCCACGGGCGGCCAACTCGCAGCAGCGCCCGGTCAACCACGTCGAGGTGAGATCGTAGAGCACCAAGGTGCCACCGGCCAGGTGCTGGCGCGCCAAGCGCCGCTCGATCCCGGCTTGCGCGTCATGCAGCCAATCGAGCGCGCGGTACAGATCGTCGACGCCGCATTGACCGACTCCGAGTACGCGGCCCAGCGAGGAGCAGGCCGTGTCGTCGTGCAGCATGCGCTGGGTGGCCAGCTTGGAGGCCGGATCGATCACGCGCGCCACGAGCATCGCCAGCAAGACCGATTGCAACTCCGGCGGCGCCGAGGCGAACCAGCTCGAAGCCCCCGAGCCGCGAGCCGCGCCCAGCACGGCGGCAACGTGCCCGTGGGGCAAGGAACGCTCGACGGTGAACACGGCCTCGACACTGGGTACGGCCACGCCCCCGCGCAGCAGCACCTTGATGCCCTGGATCAGCTCATCGGCGAGGCACGACAGATTGGCCAGGGTGCGTTTGCGCACGCGGCCGTCCTCGCGGAAGGACTCACGCAGCAGCACGGCGGGTGGCGAGTTGCGGTTGGCGACGGACTCGATGTACATGGCTGTCATTGTACAAAGCCCCATAGAGAGTCAATCAAAACCACACTACTTACATGGGTACAAATAAACCCACAAAAAGAGCCGAAACCCGCATGAATACTGGGTTACGGCTCGATCAGGTGGTCGAAGTTCGGCTTAAACTTGCCAGAAGTTACGGCGAAGGCTTGACCAAAGCCCAGACTCGCGCTGGCGTGAACGGCATATCGAAACTCTTGATGCCGAGCGGTCGCAATGCATTGAGCATGGCGTTCGATATCGCCGGCAATGAACCCGAACAACCCGATTCCCCGACCCCTTTGGCACCCAGCGCGTTGAGCGCCGTCGGTACCGGGTGATCATCCCAGCGGATTCGGTTCATCCAACCGACTCGCGGCATGACATAGTCCATAAAGCTGCCGGTTAATAATTGCGCCGATGCTTCGTCGTAGATCGCATGTTCACCAAAGGCCTGGCCGACGCCTTGCATGACACCGCCGTGTACCTGACCGATGACGAGCTGGCGCGAAATCACATTGCCCAGATCATCCACCGCCGAGTAATCGACCAGCTCGGTGACGCCGGTCTGACGATCAATCTCGAGCTCGGCAATGTGACAACCATTCGGATAAGTCACGCCGGACAGCGAGTCGCCGTCGCAGTCCAAAGGATGCGGACTGGCACCGGCAACCCGCCGTGCCAGCTCCGAAACAGTGAGACTGCGCGTGCCGGTGCGAAACGCTCCGTCAGCGAAGCTAACTTCACTGGCCGCGACATCCAACACACGCGCCGCCAGCGGCAGCCCTCGTGCAATCACGCGCTCGACCAAGACCTTGAATGCACTGCCGGCACCATAGAGAGAGCGTGATCCACCGGTGCCATTGCCAATCAGATCTTCTTTGGGATCACTGGCGCGATAACGTACATCGTCGAACGCGACGCCCAATCCGCGTGCAACGATTTCCGCGAACGAGGTCTCATGGCCTTGCCCCGACGGACCGGTCACCCCGAACAGACTGACCTTGCCGTCCCCGTCCCAGCGACAGGACACCTGGTCTTTTGGAGCACCGCCACCGCCCGAGGCTTCGAGATAGCAGGCAACGCCAATGCCACGCAACTTGCCGCGCTCAGCCGACTCGGCACGGCGTGCGGCAAATCCGTCATAGTCGGCGAGCTTCAGTGCCTTATTCAGGACACCCTCAAAATCACCACAATCGTATTCCGTCACATTGGCGGTCTGGTACGGAAACGCATCCTTGGGAATGAAGTTCTTGCGACGCAAGGCGATCGGATCAAAACCATGTTCAGCGGCGGCCGCGTCGATCAGCGTTTCAATCGCAAAGGCGATGTCGGGTCGGCCAGCACCGCGGTACGCCGACACCGGCACAGTATTGGTAAACGCGAGTTTTGAGCTCATGTGCAAGGCTGGCACCCGGTAAACACCGCCCATCGTGACCGCAATATTCTTGCTGCCAATGAACGAGCCCCAGTAGCAGGTGTAGGCACCCAGATCAACCGTATCGTTGAATCGAATGGCGAGAATGCGGCCGTGTTCATCGAGCGCCACTTCGCCGTCCAGGGTCAACGCGCGGCCATGCCATTCACTAACAAAAAGCTCACTACGGGTCGACGTCCATTTGGCTGGCCGGCCGAGCATTTTGGCGGCAATCATTAGCAACACTTGCTCGGGGAAGGTGCCGCCACGCAAACCGAACGAGCCACCGACATCTTGTGCGATGACTTCAATCTGCTTGGATGACACGCCCGAGACACCCGCCAAGGAGGCGCGCATGCCCAACATACCCTGGGTCGGCGTGTACACCCGATAGCGGCCGCTGGCGGCGTCAAAATCCACCAGACTGGCACGCAGCTCCATCGGGGCACCGACCAGGCGCTGGCTGTGAATACGGTGGCGGGTGGTGAGGCGTGCCGCGTCAAACGCGGCCTGCGTCGCGACGGCATCGCCGGCTTCGAATTCAAGCGACAGATTGCCGGGCACATGGTCATGCAGTTGCTGGGCGTTCGCAGCAAACGCCTGCGCCACCGACGCGAGCGCCGGCAGGTCTTCAAAATCAATCTGCACCAGCTCGGCCGCATCCTGCGCGGCGCGAACCGATTCGGCGATCACCATGGCGATTGGTTGGCCGACAAACAGCACCCTTGCGTCGGCCAGCAGCGGCATGCCGGCAATCTTTTGTGACTGATTATTTTTATCGGTCAGGCTTGCACCGGTTGGCACGGTCTTCGCACCCGCTGCCTTGACATCGTCAATGGTCAGCACCGCCAGAACGCCCAGGGCGCTGCGCACGGCCGACACGTCGAGCGATCGGATCCGCGCATGCGGACGATCCGAACGAATGACGTGCGCATACACCTGGTTCGGTAAATTCCAGTCCGCCGTGTATTTCCCGAGGCCAGACACCAGTCGCAGGTCTTCATGACGTGACGGCATCAGCGACGCCTTGGACGCAAGGCCTTGATCGACCGCGTTCATGTCGCACTCCT
The DNA here is from genome assembly GCA_031415535.1 of Burkholderiales bacterium. Classification (GTDB taxonomy): domain Bacteria; phylum Pseudomonadota; class Gammaproteobacteria; order Burkholderiales; family Burkholderiaceae_E; genus JANLTP01. The sequence goes on from JANORY010001265.1 coordinate 3,717, forward strand.
CATCAATTGCGCGGCCTGTTTGACGGCAGCAATAATGTTCACATAACCAGTACAGCGACACAGGTTGCCGGCCAGCCCCTCTTCGATTTGTCGGTCGTTCGGATCAGGATGGTGTTTGAGCAAATCGACGGTTGCCATGATCATGCCTGGCGTGCAAAACCCGCACTGCAAACCGTGACACATCGAAAACGCTTGTTGTACCGGATGCAGTGAGGCCATGGTCGGCACGGCATTGCCGGTCGTGAAGTCGATCTGCGTCGCCGTTGCTCGTCGGCCGTCTGCGCCCGCGTCTGCGCCCGTGCTGACGCCTGTGAAACTGCCCGCCAGACCTTCGATGGTGGTCACTGCGCTGCCGTCGGCCTGAGCGGCGAGCATGCTGCACGACTTGATCGCTTCGCCGTCAACCTGGACCGTACAGCAGCCGCACTGACTGGTGTCGCAGCCGACATGAGTGCCGGTCAGTCCGAACTGATCGCGCAGCAGATCAACCAACAAGGTTCGGGATTCAACCTCGGCGCTTCGTGCTTGCCCGTTGACGGTTAAGTTCACTTTCATGTCTGTTGTTCCTTGGTGTTCAGGGGTGCCAGGCAGTCGGCCACTGCCTGCTGCGTCAGCACTCGTATCAAATGGGCGCGATAAGCAGCCGGCGCATGCAGGTCGGCATTCAAATCATCGGCTGGATAGTGCAAGTCGGCCAGCGACGCTGCGGCAAATTTCTGGGTCAATGCGGCTTCCGCTTGTGCCCAGCGAAAGACACCGGGGCCGGCACCGGTTACTGCGACGCGCACCGCGCCACCGTAGTCGGCAACCAGCACGCCAGTCATGGCGTAACCGGACGCCGGATGCCGGAATTTGGCGTAGGCCGCGCGCTTCGGAATCGCGAAGCGAACGCCGGTGACCACTTCGTCGCTGGTCAGCGCGGTAGTGAACATGCCTTGAAAAAATTCAGCCGCCGGCAGGTCGCGCAAATTGGTCTGCACCACCGCGTCAAGCCCCAACACTCCAGCCGGGTAATCGGCGGCCGGATCGTTGTTCACGATCGAGCCGCCCAAGGTACCGCGCGCCCGGACTTGTGGGTCGCCAATGCTGGCCGCCAATTCCGCCAGCGCAGGAAGGGTACTGCGGACCAGCGCGTCTGTGGCGACTTCTGCATGACGCATGCCAGCGCCGATCTGCAAATAGTCACCGTCGCGGCGGACACCGCGCAGTTGCGCTAACTTGCCGATATCGATGAGCCGTGTCGGCGCGCTGAGTCGGTGTTTCATCGATGGCAGCAGGGTCATGCCGCCGGCCAGCAGTTTGGCTTGCGGATCAGCCGC
>JANORY010001266.1:0-2191 GCA_031415535.1 Burkholderiales bacterium
CCGAATTGCCGCCGCCGCCCGCCATTTTCGCGACGCCGATCAACTGATGCGCGACTATCTGGTCGCCGATCTGGTGTCGTTGGTGCAAGTCATCTCGCGCACGCCCCGGGTAGAAGTGTTTGATTGCCAGCAGGCCCGCAATCTGACACGTGCACGGGTTGCGGAAACCCTGCGCTACTGGATCACCACGCTCGGCCACGAGGCGGCCAGCGAGGTCCGCTGTCAGCAAATGCTGAATTTGGTCTACAACCTGGATTCACCGTACGGTGAGGTCGAGCACGGCAATCTGATGCTGATCAAATATCGGCATAATCTGTTCGCGATCGAGCAGGGCGCACAGATGCTGGAGCGCATTGAACAGGTCCGCTGCGAGGTCTATGCCGAACGGACCGCCGCCGACCACGCACAGAACAATCTTCGACGCGGCGATCAATCCGCCGCCGATCAGTTGATCCGTACGCCGATGGGCCGACTGGTGCTGCGCGAACAGGCCCGTGCCGCGCCCACCCCAGGCGATCGCCACACGCTTTATTTGCCGGACGGAAAAATGCGCATCGTCAACTTCAGCACCGGCACGCCGCCGTTTCGAGCCAAGGGCCAGGCGCATGCGCAGAGTCTCAAGGACGGCATGCAAGCCGCCGGTGTGCCGCGCTGGTTGCGACCCCTGTTTCCGGCGCTGTCGGTGGACGGGCAGTTACTGTGGGTGGCCGGATTGGGCGCCAGTGCGGAGTTTGAATCGGATGCAAGCCTGACGGTTTCCAACCCCAAAGTCTCGAAGGTGCGCGTCGAGTGGCATTGGGGCCGCGAAAAATCCAGCTTGAGCCTGCCCGAACACCTGCTCAGCGACTGGTTGCTCAAAAAAAGTGGCTTATAATCAAAGGCTTCCCGAAAAATACTGATGTTCGACTATCAATACTGATGTTCGACGACCGATACTGATGCTTGACTACCTTTGAGCGGCGAGCTTAGAGCCAAGACTAAGCGCCGCCCACAAAATTAGCCGCGTAAATGCCGGCAGCCGCAAACGCCAGTCGTTGCTAACCCCCGCTTTGCTAACCCCCGCTTTGCTAACTCCCGAATTCGATCTACCTTCCGCGTCATGGCATTAATCGTCCACAAATACGGCGGCACCTCGATGGGCTCACGAGCGCATCAAAAACGTCGCGCTGCGCGTCGCCAAGTGGCACCGAGCCGGCCACCAGATGGTCGTCGTGCCGTCCGCCATGTCCGGCGAGACCAACCGCCTGCTGGGCATGGCCAAAGAACTCGCCGCCCAGCCCGATGAACGCGAACTCGACATGATCGCCGCCACCGGCGAACAAGTCTCGGTCGGCCTGTTGGCGATAGCGCTGAAAGACATTGGCGTCGACGCCATCAGCTACACCGGCTGGCAAGTGCCGGTCAGAACCGACAGCGCCTACACCAAGGCCAGAATCGAAGGCATCAATGACACCCGAGTGCTGGCCGATCTGGCCGCCGGCAAGGTAGTCGTCATCACCGGCTTCCAGGGCATCGACGGCGACGGCCACATCACCACCCTGGGCCGCGGCGGCTCCGACACCTCAGCCGTGGCCATAGCCGCCGCGCTGAAGGCCGAAGAGTGCCTCATCTACACCGACGTCGACGGCGTCTACACGACCGACCCCAGAATCGTCAGCGAAGCGAGAAGGCTAACCAAAATAACCTTCGAAGAAATGCTCGAAATGGCCAGCCTGGGCTCGAAAGTCCTACAAATCAGATCGGTCGAATTCGCCGGCAAGTACAAGGTCAAGACCCGAGTGCTGTCCAGTCTGACCCCACCCGACATTGCGCTGGAAACCGAAGCCCAATCCGGCACGCTCATCACCTTCGAGGAAGACGAAACCATGGAACAAGCGGTCATCTCCGGCATCGCCTTCAACCGGGATGAAGCCAAGATCACTGTCCTCAAAGTCCCCGACCGCCCCGGCATCGCCTACCAGATCCTCGGCCCCGTCGCCGACGCCAACATCGACGTCGACATGATCATCCAAAACGCCAGCCTGGCCGGCCACACCGACTTCTCCTTCACCGTCCACCGCAACGAATACCAGAAGACCCTCGACGTGCTGAACAGCCAGGTCAAGGAAAAGATCCAGGCCGGCGACATCGCCGGTGACCAGAAAATCGCCAAGGTATCGGTAGTCGGCATCGGCATGCGCTCCCACGTCGG
>JANORY010001267.1:0-10014 GCA_031415535.1 Burkholderiales bacterium
GCTACCCGGTGATCTTCGAGACGTTCGGTCCGCACGCTCTGTTTCCACTGACGCGCAAGAGCGTTGATGAGCAAAGAAGTTTGCCCGAGAGCCAATGGTCGGTACTCAAGCATGCATCGACTGTGTTTGTGGTTTCGCCGAATGCAATTTTGAACATCCCGATGGATGGCCACATGGAGCTTTGGGACTTCCGCCCGCTAGAGGTGGGCCGGACACGAGTACGGGTACGTTTTTACGTGCCTGAAAAAGTTGACTCCGACGAACAACAGGTTCGCTGGCAAAAAAGCTGGAAGATTTCGACCGATGTGATTTTCCGCGAAGACTTTGTCCAGCAACAAAATATCCATGCCAACCTGGCCAGCGCTCGTATTCCGGGTGTGGTGTTCGGAAGCAACGAGCCAGTGCTCAGCCATTTTCATCGCGAACTGGGCAAAATGACCGGCATTGCCGACGCGAAGTTGCCAAGTTCGAACTGACTGTAAGTATGGACTGGGGGCAAATACCAACTGGCCTGACTGCTCCTTTGCTTAAGGATTGGTCTTAACCCAACTCGGAAAGTAACGGCATGAAACACTCAAAATTTCTTCCCATTCTGCTCGGTGCGACCTTCGCGTTCGCTGCCGGGACAATCAACGCCCAGCAATCACGCGTACAGGTCAAGATGGAACGCGACGAGTTCCTGAAGTCGCACACCTGGGATCAGGAAAAGGGCACCTGGATGCTCAAGTCCGGTATGGAGCCGCCCGCTGGCGTGAAGGGCCGTGCTGAAATCAAGGCCGAACGTGACCTCTACCTGGCGAATAACCGTTGGGATCAAATCGCTGGGAATTGGGTGCCCTTAAAAGCTGGCCCGCGCGATATGAGCAAAATGACTCGTGAGCAGGTGAAGATGGAGACGGCTGCGTTTATCAAAACTCATGAATGGAATCAAGAAACTGACACCTATGTCATGAAGAAGGCGAAGAAGTAAGCAAACAATCCATTCTTGAGGTAACCGGTAATGCGTTTACCGGTTACTTCGCTGCAGCCGTGCGGGTTAATTGGCGAACTGCTTCCAAAGTGCGCTCAACATGTTTGGTCGGCTCGAGATTTTTATAGGTGTAAGCGATTCGTCTATCTTGGGCAATCACGAATGACACTCTGCTGGCGTATTCTGGCCGTGTTTGCATGACTGCGTCGTAGGACTTCATAACGCTTTGATTTGCATCTGAGGCGACCGGAAATTTGCCCTGACACGCCTGCTTTGAAAAATTCGTCAATGTTGGGATATCGTCCGACGAGACGCCGAGTACTGTTGCCCGTAGCGTGCGGAAGTCCTCGATCGACTCCGCGAAAGTACGTGCCTCGATGGAACAAGCTGCGGAGAAAGCCGCCGGAAAAAAGTACAAAACTACTGGCCCCTCCATCAACGCATCACGCAACGAGAAGCGGAACAAATTGCCCGCCTGCACAGCTTGCAGCGTAAACTCCGGAGCCAAGGTGCCGACTTCGAGTCCGGCAAAAACTGGCAAGGCCGGCAGGGCAAACAGGGCACCTAGCATTGATCTGCGATTCATGAGCTCACTCCAATTGCAACGCCAATTTCAACATCAATTTCAGCACCCGTTCCAAGACCTAGTGTGCCAGATTCTGTCGAGCGCCGCTTCATCGTTCAAGAAAATGCTCAGCGGATCTACATCGTTGGCTGTCGTCGTGTGTTTGGGCGTTTTCCTTTCAGGCTGTGGAACACTGCCGACCCAGGTTGAGCGTTCGGTATCGCAAGCGATCCCACCTCGCGAACAGGGGGAATTGCCGAAGATCGCCCGAGCGAGCACGCCGCCAGGTGAGCTTTCCGGATTCAGATTGCTGCCGATCGGGGCCTTCGCGATAGATGCCCGGTTGCAATTGGCCAAGCGTGCCGAACACTCGCTCGATGTGCAGTACTACACCATTGATAACGACAGCACCGGACTCATGTTTTTGCGTCATCTTCGCGACGCTGCGCAGCGCGGCGTGCGGGTACGTTTACTGGTGGATGATCTCTTTACTGCGAACACCAGCGAGATACTGCGAACCCTTGCGGCACACCCGAATGTCGAGGTGCGTCTGTTCAATCCTTTTTGCTGCGCCCGCGGATCGTTATTGTCCAGGATTGCCGGATCCTTGCTCGATCTGCATCGTTTGAACCATCGAATGCACAACAAAATGTTCATCGCTGACGGTGTGATCGCAGTGGCCGGTGGACGAAACATCGGTAACGAGTACTTTATGCGGAGCGGCGTGCAGAACTTTGTCGACATGGACGCACTGGTCATGGGCGCGGTCTTGGGTGAGATGGCGGTAATTTTTGATCGTTACTGGAGCAATGAAGTCGTTTATCCGATTCAGTCGATTGTTGCTACCGACGATACGTCCGAGACACTTATGGCCCGATTCGACCAACTCACGCGCGTCGATGATGAGCAGTTCGATTTACCGTCGGTCGATATCCTTGGCTATGGCCCGGTGAGCGAGGAGTTGGCGTCAGGTCGGCTGGGTCTCATCTGGGCGTCGGCCAATGCCATCGCCGACCCGCCTGGTAAGCCCCGAACGGCGACGGCGGAGCTTGCATCAAAGACCAGTGTCACCAACGATTTGCGTATGAAGATCTGGGACGCGCAGAAAGAATTGGTTCTGACCTCGCCCTATCTGATTCCCGGGCCGAAAGGGATCCAGACATTTCAGGATCTTGGCGCACGCCAAGTCAAAATGACTGTCATTACCAATTCTCTGGCCGCAACTGACGAGACACTGGTTCATGCGGGCTACTCGCGCTATCGTTATCCAATGCTGCTGGCCGGTGTCGATCTCTACGAACTGAGCCCGGAGCGCACCCGCCTTAACAAGCGCCTCGGCATGTTTGGCAAGTCGCGCGGCCGCTTGCATGCGAAGACCGCGATCGTCGATGAACGATTGGTGTTCCTGGGCTCCATGAATCTGGATCCGCGCTCCGAGACGCAAAATACCGAGTTCGCACTGTTCGTGGATAGCCCGGATTTGGCGCGCGAGTTGCACAGGATCTTGCGCATCACCAAGTTGCAAAGCGCCTATCGCTTGCGTCTTTCGCCTGAAACTGGCGATCTGCAGTGGCTGACCATGGATGAGGACGTAGAAGTTGTGCTGAACGATGAGCCGGAGTCGTCGCTATGGATGCGATTCCATAACCTGTTTCTGGCACCGTTGGTACCCGAGCAATTGCTGTAGGTAGGACGCAATCGAAAAGCGACCGGAGACGAGGCGCAAGAGCTTGCGTCCTTGATCAGGTCGTCAACGCGGGTAAATTTTCTTGACCAGAAACTCAGTAAACGACGACAAGGCTTCCCAGCCTGCCATCGGGGTCACAAACGGAATCGCGCCATCGGGGTTGCCGATGACCGACTCGATATTCGGGAACAAAAGACCTCGAGGTGCTTTGATGGTGATCGGCTTGTTCAAGAGCTTGGCTAGCTGAGTCGCATACTGAATCGCAAACACGCCGCCCAACTCGCTTGAGAACAAACCGGTGCCACAGGAGTTCAGATCAATCGAATGGCCGGTGAACTTGAGGTAATGCACGGTGAGCAAAGCGGCCAGTTCGGCGTTCAGAAGTGTTCCGCCGTCAGGAAGGTTTGGCGTCAGGCCAAGGCGCTGAGTCAGCATCGGGGATGCCACCAGACCGGTGGCCGCTCGATTGCCGTTGGCGATTCCACCGTGCAGCGTCAATGCCATTTCGTCGGCGCCTTTGGCCATGCCATAACGAAAATCCGGAACCTCGCTGTAAATGGCCAACTTGTTTTCAAGGTGCAGGGCGGCCATTTGAAGGAAGGGCACATAAGTTCTGTGTGATCCCACCGGTTCGAGCGCAGGATCCGCGACCAGCACTTTGCCGGGCTTTGGCGTCTCTCTTAATGGGGGTGCTTTGATCAACTCGCGCGGGGCGGCTAGGGCGGGCGCAGCCGGCACTTCAGCACCGGCCGGGGACCCGCGCCGGCCGAAGATCGCACGGCCGAGGCCCGACATTAACAAGCTGCCGAGCAGGCCACCGCCCGCATTGCCGATCGCGGCGTTGCGTTCCTCGGCGCTGAGCGGGTTTGTTGTGGCGAAGTGGTAGCCGGTTGCAGCCTCGACCATGTCAGCGACGGGCAGCACGATGTTGGCGCCACCGACAACCATCGCACCGGGAATTCCAACGCCGGCGGCTCGTGCCTTGGCATACCCTGAACTGAAGCCCGAGTACAGGCCGTAGGCGAGCAACGAAATAGCCGCCACCCCGGCCGTGATCGCAAGTGCCGGGGCCGCCAGGGCTGCGCCCATTGCGGCGAGACCGCCAAGCATGGCAATTGCACCTGCGCCGAGCAAGCTGGTGCCCAAACCGACGCCGCCGATCCAGGCAACATCGCCCCAATTGACTTCGGCAGTGTTAAAGCCGAAGTAGTCGGTCAAGGTCAAGGGTGCGTGGCGGGCAAACGCATAGGGGTTAAAGCCATCACCGAATCCGATCGGATCACGTTGCAGAAAACGGCCCGAAGCGCTGTCGTAGCTGCGTGCGAGCAAGTGCTGAACCGGAAACACGATATCTTCGAGAAAGCCGCCATAACCAAACGCCACCGGCCAGGTACCGGTCTGCGAAAGCACCTGCCCGAAGGGGTCGTATTGACGCAGCGCGCCCCGCGACCCGTCGTTTACCAGCCAGGTCAGAATTGAATCCATACTGTCACCGATCGGCAGCATCTCGAGTCCCGCCGTCGCAATGCTGGCGAATTGATGAGCACGCAACAAAGGCACGAATTGGTGATGTTCGCCGGTGCTGCTGCGCCACTCAATAGGACGCAATCCGGCATAGACCAACTGGTGTTCAACTGCGCCGCTACCTAATCTTGAGATTCGGCCGCTGGCATCACGAGCGATCGTGACAAGAGCCTCGGACGAATTGATTTCGATCAGTCGATTACTGCTGTCGTAACGGAAATCGTGCACGCCGTCGTGCAGCAGGTTGCCGGCGCGGTCATGGATCTGCTCGCGTGCGCCGATCTTTTGATAACGGTCCTGTTGGTCAACTTGATATTCGGTGTCATTGACCGTCAATCCTCGCACCTGCTCGATGACCCTGATGCGGTTCGCATTGATATCAAGTTCATAAGCGGTCGACCGGGCGCTGGTTGCGGCGCTGACCGTGCCCTGTATCGCGCTCGTCCATTGGCTTTGAATCGCTTGACTGTCGGGCCGCCCGGTCGCGATGGGACCGGTTTCGATCAGTCCGATTCCGTCGACGTCCTGCGATTGCACCACTCGGCCGAGTTCGTCGTGCGTGAATAGCCGGGTCTGCACTGCATGCTCAGCGCCATGCTTGAGTTGCTGGACCGTGACTTCACCTCGGGGACCGCGCAACAAGCGCTCGCTCAGCATCGGTGTCGCACCGTCAACGCGAGTCCAATCCTGACCGATCACCCGAAGGTTATTGTCATAGGTAATCTCTTGCAAGAGACCTTGCTCAAACTCAAAGGACAGTGGCTGCATTCCCGCAGAATGGATATCGACGAGTCTGCGTGCTTCCGGCAAGCTGGCGTCACCCGGGTAGTCATCGCCGCGTGCGAGCTGTTCGATTCGTTGTATCGTTCCGACCGGGGAGTGCTGATAGGCTAGGACTCGTCCGCTTGGATATCGAATGGTTGCGATTCTACCCAGTCGATCGTATCTAAACAGAGTCCGCTCCAACCCGCACTGTTCCAGGAGCACGCGGCCGAGCGAGTCATAACGGTATTCACTGACCGAGTCACCACAACGAACCGACGCAATCTCGCCAGTCGGCAGATATTGATATTCGCTGTCAGGCAAAGTCTGAGGTCGATATCCGGGCCGCTCAAGCGGTGGCAAAAATCCCGAGGCGTCGTGTTGCACCTTCAGCAATTGGCCATCGGGTGAATAGTGCATTCGCGCCAGAATGCCGTTCTCGTCAATATGCTTGAGCACCCGACCCAGCGCATCAAATTCGAACTGTGCGCGAGTCTGATCATCGCGCTCGACCCGATTGACCCGACCGTGAACGTCGAGCAGTTGCTGAATCTGCGCGCCACTGGGCAAAGTGCTCACAAGCAATCGCCCGGCAACATCGTAGGCGTAATGAACAGCCGAAGGCAACGAAGCATCGCCGGACTGCGTTTGCGTGACTTGCCCAAAGACATCGAACTGCGTGTTGATGCTGCGCCCGTCCGGCAAGGTCATGCGGGTACACAGACCGCGACTGTCGTAGCCGTAGTTCATCCGATTACCGAGTGCGTCGACACGAGCAACCATACGTCCGAGGGCATCCAGTTCGAACTGTGAACCGGTGACCAGTTCGGTGCGCGTACCATCGGCACGGACCCCGGCTTGCTGTTGTTGCTGGAGAATTCGTCGACCGGACTCGTCGTAGTTCACGGTCGATGTATTACCCAGCGCATCGGTCACGCTGACCAGACGATTCAGCGCATCGTATCGATATCGGGTAATGGTGCCCAAGGCGTCAACCGAATGGTCGAGGTTGCCGCGCGAGTCATAAAAGAAGCGAGTCAGCAGTTGTTCCTCGTTTTGATCTGACAGCGGTTCAAAAAGAAAATCAACACGCTCGATCAGCTTGCCGTGCTCGTCATGTCGAAACGATGCCTCGCGCCATCGGATGATGGGGCTGCTGTCGCCGCTTTCGCTGTTGACGCCGGTGGCGGGATAGGGCGCCAACATCCGCGTTCGAATGACCTGCCCGGCAGCGTTGAAGTACCGTTCCTGGACAGACCCTTCAGCACTGATCGTTCGGTGCATTCGACCGAAGGCGTCGTACTCGTAGCGCGTGACCCTTCCGAGGGCATTTATCTGTCGGATCAACTCGCCGGCCCGGCCGTAAAAGAAATACTCGGTTGTGGCGAGGGCTGTCCCGTAAGCAACGGTGGCACTGCTCAACAGCAGTCGTTGGTCGTAACTTAACCGAGTCTCGTTGCCCAGCGCGTCAATTTGCGAGGTCGGCAATCCATTGCTGGCGAAGACGGTGCGCGTGCAACGAAGCTCGGGCTGTTGCGCCGAACCACCCGAGCTTGCGACTCGGCGACCATATCGGTCGTAGTCAAAGCGTGAGACCCGCTCGTTCTGCGGATGTGCCGAGCCGTCCTCCAACCACAAGCGTTCGCGGCTTTCAATCGGGTAGCGGTATTTGTTGTATTGAATATGGGTGATCGAGTCTTTGCCGCTCCCTTCGATAAACACTCGGACTTGCCGAGGGGCGTCGAAGCCGGTGTAGGCAAACTCTGTTACAGCGCCCAGTGGACCGCGAACTCGAAGGTTACGGCCGAGCGTATCGACTTCGAATTCGGTTCTGTGTCGAGCACCCTCTGGATCGACCACCATTTCGCGAACATAGGCCGATCGAATCAGATCGTCAAAATAACGCACCGTGTTTCGATGTTCGCCCTGGCGCGTCTCAATAGGCAAGCCGAGCGCGTTAAAAACGACGTGCAGCGGATCAACGGTGCGGCGGCTGCCGTCGGCTTGCCGGACGTCATCAAAGCGGGTGCAAATCAGATTTCCGCGTTTATCGTGTTCGTAGTAAACCCGTGGGATCGGCTGGTCTTGCAGCGGCCTCAGCAGGGAATCGGCGTAGTAGGGTCCGGTTTGTGAGGCCGGCAAGTTCTCGGCGTCGTAACTCATGTCGATCACGATACGCCGCTGTTCACCCAGACCCGGACGCGGGTACTGAATCATTTTCTGCAGATTGCCGAATCGTTGGCTATCGGCCGGCTGCAGTCCGATCAAGGTGCCCGAGTTGGGGACAAGGCTTTGCTGCGCCTCGAAAGTCTCACGGCCGTAACGCCATTCGACTCGCAAGCCGTCCGGTCGCGTTTGTTCGATCATCAACCCATCGACGTTATAGCGATAACTGGCGCTTAGCGTCTCGAAGCCGCCCGCCCCGGAAATGATCCGCTCTTGACGACGCACCGTGTTGCCCTGTGCATTGAAGTAGTGCTCAACCTGGTGGCCGTTCGGGTATTGAATCCTGGTGACGGCAATCGGCCGGCTGATCGGATCGATGGTTGCGTCAACTGCTGCGTCGATTGCTTCGTTCTCAAGCCGCCCGTACTCGTAAAAAAATTCGCCGTCCTCCGAGCGTTGATACACCACGCGATTGAAATCGGGCAAGCCCGGTTCATCGCCGTATCGATTTTCCAGGACACTTTCGCCAGTCGGTCCGATGACTTCAATCAGGTTGTGCGTCGTACCCGACAAAGCCGACGGTCCGGCATAACGATAATCGTGACCGATGACCGAGAAATTTTGGCCCGGCGACTCGCCAAACAGCAGATCAACCTCTTCAAGATCACCTTGGTCGTTGTAGCAATAGCGTGCTTCTCGTCCTCCGGTGTCATCAATCACTGAAACAATGCGGCCGCGGACGTCGTACTTGAAGCGCAGGCGCTTACCGAGCGGGTCAGTCACCCGCACCAGCAACAGGTCCTCGTAGTCGAGTCGAACCGTGTTGCCGTTGCGGTCTACGATGCTTTCGGCAAACAGGTGCTCGCCGTAGTTGATTCGAATGCCATTGACCGAGTGCAGGACATATCGATCCGAAATTTTTTCCAATCGATCGAAATATCCGGCGGGTCCCTGAAACACCGCGTCGGCAAAATTCGTCAGTTCCGCCAGTTCACCAGCCTCGGTTTCGAGAAGCTGAACATAGGCATCTTCGCGAAGCGCGCCTGTGCTTCGATAAACAACATTCAGCAGTTGACCGGTCGCTGTGAACTCACGCCGTTCGCGTAGGCGCAAGTTGTAGTTGTGATCCCAGTTAAAGCCCAGAGGGCCATCAAAGCGCATCTGGTTTACGTAGGTTCGCGTGAAGATGAGACTCAAGCCGCGCCCGGCCAATTGCAGGTCGGTGACCTGATGCAGATAAGCGCCGCTGAACAAAATGACCGGGTCGCCACCCGTTGAAGAGGGGTGCGAGTTGCTGCCCTCGCCGTTCGAATCGGCACTGGGCTTGCCGCCCGGCGCCATGGCCGAACCGCCGCTGCCGCCCGATGAACCATTGCCTCCTTTGCCATTGCTATTGCCGTTACCCTTACCGTTTCCAGCGTGTGCGCCGCTGCCACCCGACCCGGTATTGCCGCCGTTCTGGGTCAGAATATCCGCCGGTTCGGTGCCATTGGCCGGGTTCACTCCGATCGGCACCAACGGGTCGCGTGGCTGATCGTTTTCGGTGTCGCTGAATACACAGCCGCCATTCACCGCGCTTTGAATCTCATCGTCGAACCAGACCAGCCGCGCCAGCGACGCGTCCTGGGTGTGTATAGCCTGAATTACGCAGGGATCATTGCCAAAGATCTGATGCAGTTTGGTACGAGAAATATCTGGAGTCATCGCGCTCGCCATAATGGCGTCGAACGCGGCCTTGCGGATCGCACCGTAGAAGGCTTTGTCGGTTAGACGTTCGCTGCTGTCCTTGTCTTTGAGCCGGCCGTAGTTGGCGATCAAAAAATTGACTACTTCGGCCGCGCTGAGTTCGACCTCGCTGCCATCTTGATTGTCGATGCGGTAAAACTTGCCATTGCGCTCGTCGAGCTGATAGCGCGGATCGCTCATCGCAGTTGCCGGTTTGCGCTCACGGGCTACTTGGTTGGCGCGATGGTCAACCCGATCAGACAGCGACGCAGTTGTTGGGCTTCGGCTAGCGTCAAGCCGAGATCACTGATCTGGTCGCGAATCGGCATCGTAAGCAACGCGGCGCGAGTCAGGTTCGCAAACCCCGGCACACGCTGCAGCTTCTTTGCAAGTGCAGGTGCAATATTTTTGATGTCCGATAGACGCGAATTGTCGAACGAATTTTTCAGATCGATGCGTTTGCCCAAAAGGTCCGCCAGCCACTGGCTATCGGTAAAGCGCACCGTACCCGGGTCAAATCGATTCGGGTGGTCGACTGTGTCGCGCAGTGTCTTGCCAATGTCCTCACGCAATCGGTTGGCATCGATAATTGAGTCCGCCAGTCCCGGTTTTCGA
>JANORY010001268.1:0-2063 GCA_031415535.1 Burkholderiales bacterium
AATGAACTGAAGTCGCAAAATCGGTGCAAGGACGGCCGCAGCGTTATCAATCGTCGGCGAGCGATCAATCTTCGGCGCGCAGCAATAGATCTGCGGCCTTCTCGGCGATCGCAACCACCGCCGCATTGGTGTTGCCTGAGATTACTGACGGCATGATCGAGGCATCGATCACCCACAAGCCCTCGACACCGCGAACTTTGAGGTTCTCGTCAACTACTGAACCCGGATCGGTTCCCATCCGGCAGGTCGAGGTTGGGTGGTAGACCGTATCGCCCGTACGACGGCAAAAATCCAGCCATTGCTCATCGCTTTGCACCTGCGGGCCGGGTGCAATTTCTTCGGCCACATAGGCACTGAACGGCGCAGTATTGACCAATTGGCGCAATTGCTTGAGGCCATCGACCATCATGCGCTGGTCCGCTTCGGTGGCCAGATAGTTGTAATGGATCGCCGGTGGCTCGGAAGGATTGGCGGATCGCAGGCGCACCCAACCGCGCGACTCGGCCCGCAACTGCGACACCGAACAAGTGAATCCGCTGAACCGGTCGAGAATGCCGCCGCGCTTGGCAATTGAGAAATTGATGAAGTAGAACTGCGCGTCCGGCCGGGTCATGGCAGGCTGGGTAGATACAAAAGCACCGGCGTAACCGGCGCTGACGGTCAAGGGTCCACGCCGCTTTAAAAGCCACTGCAATCCGATCCGCGCTTGCCCCCACCAACTCGCCATATCATCATTGACGGTAATCGGCTTGCTACAGCGCCAGTTGGTACGCACATAAAAATGATCCTGCAAACCCTCGCCGACCTCGGGCGCATCGTGCACTAGCTTGATGCCGAGTCGACGCAAAGCGGGCGCTGGGCCAACGCCCGAAAGTTGCAACAACTGTGGTGAATTGATCGAACCCCCAGCCAGCACGATGCGCCGTGCGCGCACCCGGATGCGGTCGCCGAGTTGCTGGAAGGTCACACCGCTGGCCCGCTGGCCTTCAAAATCAACCGAGGTGACCAGCGCATTGACCTCAATCGTCAAATTGCGGCGACGCTCGGCCGGCCGTAAATAACCGACGGCCGTGCTGATGCGCCGACCGTTGCGGGTGTTGGCCTGGTAATAGCCGGCACCGGCTTGCGAGGCACCATTAAAGTCGTCGTTGCGCTCGATGCCGCGCGCCTGCGCCGCGGCAATAAACGCCTCGCACAGTTCATGACGATCGGGCAAATCCGACACCGCCAGCGGGCCGCCCACACCGTGCAGCGCACTGGCACCCCGGCTTTGATCTTCGGCCTTGATGAAGTAGGGTAACAACTCGTCAAAGCGCCAGCCGGGCACCTTCCAATCGTCAAAGTCTTCGCGCTGCCCGCGAATATAAACCAGACCGTTAATCGACGATGAGCCACCCAACACCTTGCCGCGCGGCGTAAAAATGCGCCGGCCACCGAGGGTTGGTTCAGGCTCGGACTGGTAGGCCCAATTGACCTTGCTGTCGGCGAATAACTTGCCATAACCCAGCGGAATATGAATCCATGGGTTGGTATCGCGCGGCCCAGCCTCAATCAGCAAAACCGAATGCCCGGCATTGGCGCTCAGCCGATTGGCCAGCACGCAGCCCGCCGAGCCGGCCCCAACGATGATGTAGTCGAATTCGCGCACGTTTTACTTACCTTCCCTATTCAAGCACTCGCTGCGATGTTATCAGCGACAAAACCATTGAAACTGCGCGCGCTGAAAACGTTTATTGTCCGTTGCCAGCCAAGCAAAATATCGAAGCGCTAAACCAAAACCCGCAACCACAATAACAAGTTGACCCGAATGACCAGCAAGAACCTGCGAGTTGCCATTATCGGTGCCGGAGCTTCCGGCATCATGGCCCTGATCAAGATGCGCCAGGCCGGCATCAAGGACGTTACGATCTTCGAAAAGGCTGACGATCTCGGCGGCACCTGGCGCGACAACCGCTACCCGGGGCTGACCTGCGATGTGCCCTCGCACCTGTATCGCTACGAGTTCGAGGCCAATCCCGACTGGAGCTACGTCTGCTCGCCCGGTGCCGAGATCCTGGCCTATT
>JANORY010001269.1:0-6061 GCA_031415535.1 Burkholderiales bacterium
CGGCGGCCGGCGCGGACGCGTCGTTGTCCACGCTTGAGGGCATCGGTCCGAAGATTGAAGAGATTTACCATGCCGCCGGCATTCGCACCTGGCGGCAATTGGCCGGTACGCCGGTGGCGAAACTGAAGGAACTCCTGAACGCCGCAGGACCAAACTATCAGATCCACGATCCCGGAACCTGGCCCAAACAGGCCGAGTTGCTGGCAGATGGTCGCTGGGCCGAGTTCAAAACGCTGACCGACGAGTTGCTGGCAGGCCGCAAGGTCTGATTTCGCCGCGACCCGGGCTTTATATCAGGACCCGGGTTTAGCGGCTGGGCAGGCGTGTTAATCTCTCGAGGAATCGATATTTCGGGAGAGGCGCTAGTGGAAGTTCACAAGAGAAAATTTATTCAGACGCTGGCCGGTGCAGCGGTCGCCGGATTGGCTACACCGACTTCGGCAATTGCTCAATCGTTTCCGAATAAAGTGATCAAGTGGATTGTGCCGTTTCCACCGGGTGGACCGACCGATTCCTATTCACGACCGGTCGCGCAAAAGCTTTCGGAGATTCTCGGCCAGCCGGTGGTGGTCGAAAACGTTCCGGGCGCAGGTGCCTCGATTGGAATGGATCGGGTCGCGAAATCGGCGCCGGATGGCTACACGATTGGGCTGGCCACCACCGGCACCCATTCCATCAATCCGCATTTGTACGGCGCACGCTTGCCGCACGACACCAGCAAGGATTTCACGCCGCTGACCTTGGCCGTCAAGTACATCAATGTGCTGGTCATCAATCCGAAACTGGGGATCAATTCGATCGCCGAGTTGGTGGCCTACGCCAAAGCAAATCCAGGTAAAGTGACCTTCGGTTCGGCCGGTAATGGTTCGTCGAACCACTTATCCGGCGAAACACTGAAGCTGGTCACTGCGGCACCGATGCTGCATGTTCCGTATCGCGGCAGCGCACTGGCATTGGCCGACGTGATTGCCGGCAACATTACCTTCATGTTCGATGTTTTTATTACGGCCATGCCCAGCGCCCGAGCGGGCCGCGTCAAGGCCTTGGCGGTAACCGGTGAAAAGAGATCACCGTTTGCCCCCGAGGTACCGACCATGGCCGAGGGCGGCGTCAAAGGCTTCACCGAAGCCGGCAGCGATCTGTGGTTTGGCATCGTCGGGCCCGCCGGAATCCCGAAACCGGTACTGGCGAAACTAAACGATGCATTAATTCAAGCGATCCGTGCGCCCGAGAACCGCGAGCGTGCTGCGGCGGCGGGTTTCGAGTTATGGACCAGTACCTCTGAAGAGTTCGCGCAGGTGATAAAAACCGATCGCGATAAGTGGGGCAAGATTGTCGCCGCGTCGGGTGCCAAGATCGATTGATCGACATGAATACCGCAAATCAGACCGTCCGACCCTCCGGGGCGGCAGCGATTCCCGATTCGCGCGGCCAGAATTTTTATTTGGCGGACCCGTCTGCCGCAGCACTGTTCGCGTTGTACTTGCCGGCCGATCTGTTCGCTCATTTGCAGCCGCATTTTGTTCGGCTTGGTGCCTTGGTTGGTGATCGACTCGATGTACTGGCAGGTCTTGCCGATCGAAATCCGCCGCAGTTATCGGTGCGTAGCCGTAGCGGCCAAGACGAGTCGCGAATCGATAAACATCCGGCCTATATTGAAATGGAACGGCTGGCGTTTGCAGACTTCGGGCTGGCTGCTTTGTCGCATCGTGGCGGGGTATTGGGCTGGGCAGCGCCGATGCCGCCGGCCGCCAAATATGCATTGACCTATCTGTTTGTACAGGCCGAGTTCGGTTTGTGTTGCCCGGCCAGCATGACCGATTCGCTGACCCGCACGCTCAAAAAGTTTGGCGATCCCGAGTTGGTCGAACGATTTTTGCCAGCCCTGACCAGCCTTGATTTTGATGAACTCAGTCAAGGTGCGATGTTCATGACCGAGCAGGGTGCCGGCTCCGATGTCAGCGCCACTGCAACCCTTGCGAGCCTGCAGCCCAACGGTCAATGGCTGCTGAACGGCGATAAATGGTTCTGCTCGAACGCTGATGCGGCGCTGGCCATGGTGTTGGCGCGCACCGGGCCAGCCGACGGCCTTAAAGGAGTCTCGCTGTTCCTGCTGCCGCGCGAGCTTGCCGAGGGCGGCCACAATCATTATCGGATCCTGCGCCTGAAGGACAAATTGGGTACACGATCAATGGCCAGCGGCGAGATTCGGCTGGAGGGTGCCCGTGCGTACCTGATTGGCGAGCGCGGTGCCGGCTTCAAACTGATGGCCGACATGATCAACAATTCGCGGCTCTCGAACGGTGTGCGGGCGGCCGGCCTGATGCGCCGTGCGCTGAGCGAAGCTCTCTATGTCGCACAGAACCGGCAAGCGTTTGGCAAGCCGCTGATCGAGCAGGCGCTGATGCGCCGTCAGATCGAAAAAATGACGCTGGCCACCGAACAGGCGCGCTGCATGGTGTTTCAGACGGCCCAAGCGCTGGCCGCGTCGGACCAGGGCGAGCCGAACGCCTACGCGCTGGCGCGCATCATGACGCCGTTGATCAAGTTCCGCGCCTGTCGTGATGCCCGCAAAGTGACCGGTGATGCGATGGAGGTTCGCGGCGGCTGCGGCTACATCGAAGAATGGCCGGATGCACGTTTGTTGCGTGATGCTCATCTCGGCTCAATTTGGGAAGGTACCAGCAATATCGTTGCGCTTGATGTGCTGCGAGCGATTCAACGTGAAGGCTCGTTGCCAGTATTGCGAACGCGGGTTGACGGGCTGTTGAACGAATCGGCGCAAGCGTCCGAATCGGCGCAAACGCTGGCGTCGACCCCGACGCTCGGATCGGTCAGCCCACTGATGCGCGAAACCGTCGAACGGGTGTTCAGCCGCGCGGCGCAAGTTGCGGCGGACAACGATTCTGCCCAGGCGCGTAGCATCGCCTCCGCGCTCTATCACGTCGTGACCATGGCCGGGTTGCGCTGGGAGGGGAAGTTCGCCAGCCTGCCGCAGCGCGCGGTGTTGTCGGAACAGGTGTTGCGCTATAAACTCTTGCCGCGAGATCCGTTGGCCGCGTGAACGCGTTGATCGCCTGCGTACATGGATCTATAAACTTTGATCGTTGATCTGCTAACTTCGAGTGACCAGCGGCAGTTGGTCGCTGGCCCACCAGTGGCCTTGTTTGTCGACCAGCAGTACATCGACCTGCCAGTACTGCGTTAATTCACGCGCCCGCTGGATCAGCGGATTTCGGGCGGCCGGCGTTGCCAATCCGGTCGGCGCAAGCGTGATAACGGTTGATCCAGATTGAATGCGATCGGCCATGAAAAATACTTTGGTCAGCGCATCGGCCAGCGCGCACGATGCCGCCAATACGGTCACCGAGGCCAGGCTGGTCGGTGAGTATCCGGTGCCCGGATCGAAGATGTGATGATGTCGTCGATCAGCACTGAAATGGCTGTGCTGGTCTGACGAGGTAGCGATGCTGCGGCCATCGGCCACCAAAGTCGCGATCAATTGTTCCTCAACCAGTGGGTTGGCGATACCGAGTCGCCAACCGGCCACCTTGAAGTCTGGCGACAGGGCGCTCCATTCGCCGGTATCGAGCAGCGCATGCTTTATTCCGTGTGACGCCAGCACCGCACGCACCCGGTCAGCGGCAAAGCCCTGCGCGATGCCGTTCAGCGTTAACGCCATACCTGGCTTTAACCGAATTTCTTGCGATTCGACGCGAATGCCTTGCCATCCGACTTGGCCGCGAGCCTGGTCCAGCTCAGCTTGGCTTGGAAGTCGATGCTGTCGTGTCGCCGATTGCCAAACCGTCCAGAGTGGCTGTACGCTGACGTCAAAGGCACCCGCGCTGTGCTGCGACACCTGATTCGCAAAACCAATCAACTCGACCAGGCGTGGGTCTGGATTGACGAGCCGACCGTGCCGGTTTAATTGGCTCAATCCGCTGTCCGGTTTGAACAGGCTCATCTGCGCTTCAATGGCGCGTAATTCGTGCACAGCAGCGTCCAGCGCCCGTTCCGCCCGTTGACCATCGGAATGAGCCGCACGCAGCCAGATCGTGGTTCCAAAGCCGATCAGGCCACGAGTTCTCCAGTCGAGCGTCTCGGCGTGAGGGCTGAGCCGGAGCCCAGCGCCAACGCTGCCTGCCAGGTCGTTTGAACCATCGATCGAGCGTGCAGGCTGGGCGCTACCGAGCATACCGCAGGCCAGCAGGCCGCCGGCTCCGATTGAACTTCGAATGAAACCGCGCCGCGACAGCGGCGGCGTTGCGACCTTGATTAATGACTTCATCAGACCTTACCTCGGGAAAGATTCCTGACGATCGCGAGTTCCGGTTGCAGCGGAATAACTCGATGCCGTTTGCGCTCGACAATCAGCGGTGCGCACAGCTTGTCGCTGTCATGAATGGCGACGCAATCCAGACATTGAAAACACTCGCTGTAGTTGACCTTGCCGGCCGGCTCGATGGCCTGATACTCGCAGCGATGACGGCAGGTCTGGCACGGTGTGCCGCATTCGGCGCGCCGTGGAATCCAGGCGAACAGGCGTACGCTGCCCAACACCGCAACGGCGGCACCGAGCGGGCAGAGATAGCGGCAAAAACCGCGATAGACGAACACCGATAGTCCGATGGTTACCAGCGCCCAAGCGACATACGGCCAGGATCGTACGAAGCTCATGCTGATCGCCGTTTTGAAGGGTTCGACTTCGGTGCCGCGCTCGGTCCATTCGGTTGATATCAGCGCCGCGCCGAGTAGCGCAACGAGAACTACATATTTGAGCCATTTCAGCTTGGCGTCGACCTTGCTGTGCAGGCGGCGTGGCTTGATGCCCAGCTTGACGGCAATCAGGCTGAGCAATTCTTGCAAAGCGCCAAACGGGCACAGCCAGCCGCAGAAGGTACCGCGACCCCACACGAACAAGCTCAGCAGTACAAACCCCCAAAGCGCCAGCGACATCGGATCGTAGAGCAGGAAGTCGAGCGAATTACCGAGACGCAAGGCTTCAATCACACTGGTGATATTGACGATCGACAACTGGCCTTGAGCGTACCAGCCGATGAAAAATAGCGTGAACATCAGAAACGCCACCCGAAAGCCGCGCAACGCTGGAATACTGCTGACCAGGCGGCGCTGCGCGAACAGTACGCCACTCAAGAGGACCAGCGCAACGCCGAGGATCGAAAGATCGAGCTGGCGATTACGCCAGGCGTTCTTCCAGTTCGGCTCCTCGGGTACCGGCCGTGTTATGTAGGCTTCCGGTACTTGGTAGGCAAAACCGTAGCGGCCTTCGAAGCGTTGTTTGTTGAAGGTTCCGTGGACACGCCGGACCAGAAAGTCGAAATCCAATGCCTTGCCCGGATCAATGCCGGCATAACCGGCCACCCGCAGCAAGCGGGCGTTGCTGCGCTCAAAGCCGGCCGGCAAGTCCATGCGCTGGTCGTAAATGAAATCCCTTAACTCGACGCCAGTATCGCCTTGCCGCAACAGCAAACTACCCGGCGCGCCAGCACGAACATAGTCCTCGCCAATGAAGCTGTGCGAGCCGCGTGCGGCGACCAGCAGCATATGCTCGCCTTCTTTCAGCAAGGACTTCACATATTTGAAGCCGTCATCGCCAAGCAGGTTTCGGCCGATTTGCGGCAGACTCACCAAGGCTAGTTTCAGCTCAATGCCGGTCTCGTCCGGTTTGCCCTCCGTTCGCAGATCCCGGCCAGCAGCGCTGGTGCCCTTGAACCCATCTTCGATGTGCTGATTACTGAAGCGGTGTGTCTGGATCAGATTCGATCGCGTCAGTGCCTCGACATCGGCCACCTCATACAAATCTTCCCGAAGTTGATTCGCCTGATCAGGATTATTGGCCGCGGCAATGCCGAACTTCGTGCGGGCGACCTTCAAGGCTGACTTGAGCACGGTTTTGTCGAGCAGTTCAACCGTGACGGTAGCCCGCGATACCCCTTGCAGTAGCGCGACCTCCGGCCCGACTCGTGGCAATTCCTTGGCTTCGGTCAGAATTCGAATGTTCTGTTTGACCGAGACATTGCGATACTGGGCGGCGAAGCGG
>JANORY010001270.1:0-2162 GCA_031415535.1 Burkholderiales bacterium
GGTTATTTTCCTGGCAACCACCGTGTTTTGTGGCGTCCGTGCCTGGCGACTTTCGCGCGAACTCATCGTCGTACAACGACTGGCCGCTCGGTCAAGCGCGCCCTTGAATCGATCGGATGCCGCATTCGTCGAACAAAGCTGGGTAGCCAGCTTTCTCAAGCAAGCCGCGGTCGGCGGCAAACCTGAAACCCGTGAACAATTGATCAGTGTCTTGACCGATAAGCTACGCGGCTTGCACGAAATCGGCTGGTTTGTTACCGAGACGATGACCAAGCTCGGACTGCTCGGAACAGTGATCGGCTTTTTGGTAATGTTAACGGCGCTGGTCGGCAGCAACCAACTGGAGTTGACGGCGATGCAGTCGATCCTGCGTGATATGGCTTCGGGCATGGGTATCAAGATCATTGCGACCGTGGTCGGGCTGCTGACTAATATTGTGCTGGCCTTGCAGTGGTTGATGCTTGATCGCTGTGCCGACAAGGTGCTGTCGGGTGCTATCTATCTGAGCTGCCTTGATGAGCCGGTGCACCGCTAGTGGCCCGCACTCGCCGACAGTACGGACAAGATCCGTTTACCGACATGTTGTTCAACGTACTGCTGGTGCTGTCGCTGCTGTTCGCCATGGCACTGGTGTTCATCAATCCGCCTGCCAAAGACGGCAACGTCACACTGAAGGCCGAGTACATTATTACTGTCACCTGGCCTGATAACGATCCGAATGACATTGATACCTGGGTACAAGATGGTGCCGGTCGGCTGTGTTGGTTCAAGGGCCGCGACGAAGGGCTGATGCACCTCGATCGTGATGACCGCGGTGAACTGAACGACCGAATCACCATCGATGGTCGTGAAGTCGTGAACCCGCTGAATCAGGAAGTGGTGACCCTGCGCGGCACTGAAGCCGGCGAGTACACCGTAAATATCCATTACTACAAATCCGAAAATCAAAAGCCGGTCCCGGTGACTGTGCAGGTCGTCAAGATCAACCCTCAGGCTGAGGTCGCCTATTACGGCCAAATTATTCTGGATCGCCAGGGGCAGGAAAAAACTGCGGTGCGCTTCACGATTGCCGCAAGCGGGCGCTTTTCCGACGTCAACACAACTTTCAAGCAGCTCGTTCGAGGCGATAAGATATGACCGCAACTTTGTTATTGCTCACCGTCTGTTATGCCGCGTTGGCCTTACTGATCGTGGCGCTGTGTCTGTTCACGCGCTGGTCATTTTGGGTCAAGACGATTGCTATTGTTGCGACCGCCGGCTTCAGCATGCTGAGCTACGATGCGCTGGCCGGTGTACTGGGGTTTCCGAGTCAAGGGCGGCTGCCCGAGCGATTTGTGGTGCATTCGGCGGTCGCGGCACAACCGGACAAGGCAAGCGGCGACAAAGGGGTTATTTATGTTTGGGCTACCGCCCTCACTAAGGATGGCCCGGCGCGACAACCGCGCGCCTATCAGATCGAGTTTGACAAGGATGTCAATAAAACACTGACCGAAGCGCTGCGTCGCGGTAACACGGGTATCACCCAGATTGGTCAGACCTTCATTCCGGAGGAGCGCGAGAGCAGCTCAACCGTGTCGCGCTTCATGTCGAGCAATAAAACCCAGCGCTTCAAGATTACCGATATGCCCGATCCTTCACTGCCCGAGAAGTAGGACGAGCCTCGCGATGAACCTGCCGCCCCGGATTGATGATGTCCCGAAACAGCGTATTGCCGATTGGATTAATAGCGCTGGTTTGCTGTGCCTAGTGATGCTGCTGTCCGGTTGCGGGGCATCCAGCACAGCCGAACCGAGTTATTTTCCGTTGAACAAAGGTTGGAGCTGGACCTATAAGGTCAGAACCGAAACCCCTAAAGGGGGCAGCACCACTGAGCTGCAAGTTACCAACGTGGGTAATGTCGCGCTCAGCGATCAGATCAACGCAATCGAGCGGCGTAACAGCCAGGGCAACAGTTATTACTTTATTGCCAACCAAAATGCGATTACCCGGGTCGCTTCGAAGAACGAATTGGAATCGCAGGCACGTATCGATCAAGAAGACAATCCGCGCTACGTCATGACCCTGCCACTGAAGGTCGGCGCGCAATGGTCGCTGCTGACGCGACTGTTTCTTTTGAGCAAGCCGATGGATTTTCCGCAGGAGATGAAATACGGCAAACCGAT
>JANORY010001271.1:0-1019 GCA_031415535.1 Burkholderiales bacterium
GGTGAAGATCAAGCCAATGCACCAGTTCCACCGCATCCAGGTAGCGAACGTCCTTTCACTTCTTCTCAGCTTTTCGGTCGTTCTCCCAGTTTGTCAGCTTCTCTCGTGGCGTATCCCACTTCTCCAGGTTAACCAATACGAGCGTGTTTTCCGCCATCTCGTTAGCATCGGTCTCGTTAGTGCGTTTCTTATAGTCGCCAGTTGCCTTTTTCGCCCCGGCACCCGTTCCAAACTCCCACTTGGACTTACCGGCCGGGACTCGCTCGGTCGCCTCGATGGTCTCCAGATTTCCGTCCCAGCCAGGAAGTTCCGCCGCATCACCTCCGGGAAATCTGAAGCGGCTAGCATCGGTGATCGATGCTCTGATTAGATCGGCGATCATGTCTGGCAAACGGGCTCGGGCGTCGATTCGCTGCGCCCAAGCTGCTAAAGCTGTCTCATCAATCCATTGCATGTCGTTCTTTCTTTTCTGCAACTGTGTCGCACAAGACGCAAGGAATGCCTCCTGAAGCTATGGATTTTCTCATGGCGGCATACGGCGCTGTGTTGCTGCAAGTTTGGCTGTGCGTTACGTCGACGGCAACGCGCCAAACGACAAGATGTACACGACCGCTACTCGCCCAACTGCTGTCCGATGACCTTAGAGCCGCACGTTGGCTTCCGAGGGAGCTACTCGCGGTTCAACGCGAAGTGCAGCATATTTTGCTATCGCCTAACGGCTCCTGGCTTATCGCTGTCCGTACTCGACGCGTCGAAATACTGCAAGCCATCAGTAGCGAACCCTGAAAACCGCACTTTCCTCCGGCCGCGACTTGCGCCGATCGTAGAGCCGAGTCGTCGAAATATTCGCGTGCCCGAGCAGCTCCTGAACCTTCGCAATATCAGCCTCATGAAGGAGGGCGTTAGTCGCCGCCGTCGCCCTGAGCGCGTGCGCACCGAATCCTTCCAGATCGATGCCGACCTTTTTACCGTACCGTTTCAGCTCTCGGTAAATCCCATCGGCGGTGATGGCTCTCTGA
>JANORY010001272.1:0-7331 GCA_031415535.1 Burkholderiales bacterium
TTCAGGCGTCAGTGAAGCGGTAATCGACACGCTGCTGGCGGTGCACAACGCGGGTTTGGTGCCCTTTGTGCCGGCCCGTGGCTCGGTCGGTGCCTCGGGCGATCTCGCGCCGCTCGCGCATATGACGCTAGCCTTGCTCGGCGAAGGTGAAATGCTGCAGGACGGTCGTGCAGTACCCGCGCTGGCAGCGCTGCAGCAGGCCGGAATTGCACCGCTGCGGCTCGGTGCCAAGGAAGGGCTGGCGCTGATCAATGGCACGCAGACCTCAACCGCGTTGGCGCTGCATGCCTTGTTCAGCTTTGAGCCGGTACTGGAAGCGGCGCTGGTGATTGGCGCGATGACCGTTGATGCAGCACGCGGCAGCGACGGACCTTTTGATCCGCGCATTCATGAACTGCGCGGACAGCCCGGCCAGATCGATGTCGCACGATATTACCGTGGCCTGCTGCTCGGGAGCGAAATACGCCGCTCGCATTTGATTGGCGACGACCGAGTGCAAGATCCCTACAGCCTGCGTTGTCAACCGCAAGTGGTCGGGGCTTGCCTGGATCAATTGCGTCATGCCGCCACCGTGCTGCTGCGCGAGGCCAATGCGGTGACCGATAACCCGCTGGTGTTTGCTGACGAGAAGGTGTTGATCTCGGGCGGTAATTTTCATGCCGAGCCGGTGGCCTTAGCGGCCGATGGCATGGCCTTGGCCATTGCCGAGGTCGGTGCGATTGCCGAGCGCCGCATTGCGATGCTGATCGATAGCAGCGTGTCGCGTTTGCCACCGTTCCTGACGGCGGATGCCGGGCTGAATAGCGGCTTCATGATTGCCCATGTGACGGCAGCCGCGCTGGCGTCGGAAAACAAGTCCTTGGCGCATCCGGCCAGTGTCGATAGTTTGCCGACCAGCGCCAATCAGGAAGACCATGTGTCGATGGCGACGTTTGCGGCGCGCCGTTTGCAGCCGATGATTGATAACACCGCGCATATTTTGGGCATCGAGTTTTTGGCCGCTGCGCAAGGCATTGAGTTTCTGCGTCCGCTGAAGAGCTCAATCGCGCTCGAAGCGGCGCATGCGTTGCTGCGGCAAAGTGTTGCGGCGATGGCCCAGGACCGTTACCTGGCACCGGATATCGCGGTGGCTACCGAGCTGGTACGCAACACCCGGTTGGCGCAGCTCTTGCGCGAGTTGCCGGATCTACCACCGCTCTGGTTGCCGGCCTGATGCTGGAATTGAGTAGTGAAGAGGACCGGCTGTCAGAAGCTTATGATTTGAATAGAGTACCTCATTGCGAAATTTACAACCTAGGGAGACAAGCCAATGAACACCAATGATCGGGCCGACATCGAGCGCACTGTACAGGCTTATTTTGATGGCCTGTACGAAGGTAACGCGGAAAAGCTGGCGAGCGTGTTTCACGACACGAGTGCACTGACTTATGAACAAGACGGTAAATTGGTGGTGTTGCCGCGTGACGCCTGGTTAACGGCGGTCCGCGCGCGACCTTCGGCGAAATCGAAGAACCTGGCGCGCGATGATGCGATTTTATCGATCGATCAATCGGGTCCGACTACTGCGTTTGTGAAAGTCAAGTGCCAGATCCCGCCGCGCTACTTTACCGATTATCTGAACTTGCTCAAGATCGATGGTACCTGGCGGGTGGTGCAGAAGATTTTCGCGACCGAGCTGCGCGAGTGAAACAGTAGGAAGCTGTCTAGCTCGCGTGTTTGCGCACACCAAGCTGGTAGTCCTCGTTTGCAGCGCACAAGTATTGGTGCAGCTCGGTGCTTACTTTTGGCCAGCGATGTTGCCGGCAATGCTTGTGCGCTGGAGTCTGTCGAACACCGAAGCCGGCTGGATTACCGCGACTTTCTACGGTGCCTACATGCTTGCCGTACCGATTCTGGTGACGCTGACCGACCGCTTTCCAGCCAAGTACGTTTATCTGTTCGGCGTTGGCTGCACTGTCGCTGGCTACGGCTTGTTTGGCCTGCTCGCCGACGGATTCTGGTCTGCCTTGGCGTTGCGCGCGCTGGCTGGAATTGGCTGGGCCGGCAGCTACATGACCGGCCTGAAGTTATTGGCCGATCAGGTCGACGCGCGTCTGATGTCGCGCGCGGTGACTGGTCATGTCGCCTCACTCGGCGTTTCGGGTGCGATCTCGTATCTGTTGGCCGACCTGCTGAAAGGCTGGTTCGGCTGGCGGATTGCCTTTGCAATCGTAGCGGGTGCCGCGTTGATTGCCTGGTTGCTGGTGGCGATGCTGGTCGCGGTTCCGGCAGCGGCCGGGCGCGTCGTTGCAAAGCACCCGGAGCCGCCGATGGGTGAGCGCCGACCTGCGAAGGCGCTGTTCGACTTTCGGCCGGTGTTTCGCAACCGCGCTGCGATGTCTTACGCGATCGCCTACTGTGTTCATACGCTCGAAATGAACGCGCTGCGCGGCTGGGGCGTGGCGTTCCTCGCCTACGTGGCAGCCAGCACTGGCGATTCGGTGCCGAGCTTGTCGCCGACCGTAGTTCTAGCGGCGATCGGATTGATTGGCACGGTAGCGAGTGTCTTCGGAAATGAAGCGGCAATTCGTTGGGGTCGCCGGCGCCTGGTCATGACGGCGATGGCGGCATCGGTCGTGTTCAGCTCAATCACCGGTTATCTCGGCGCGCTGTCTTATCCTTGGGCAGCCGCGCTGATGACACTGTGGGCGATCGCCATTTGGCTGGACTCAGCGTCGCTCACCGCTGGCACTGCGGCGGCGGCGGAACCCGCCCGGCGCGGTGCAACGCTGGCGATCCATTCCATGCTGGGCTATGCCGGCGGCTTTGTCGGACCGTTGATGATTGGCTTGATTCTGGACCGCATGGGCGGCATGTCGACATTGAGTTGGGGCGCATCGTTTCTGTCAGTGGCGGTGCTGATGCTGTGCTGCATGTTGGTGTTTTGGGGACTCAGGCCGATCCGCTCGGATTCGGCGTGAGTCGAATTCACTCAAGGCAATCCCCCTGAAGTCGCGAACTCACACTGAATCTTCCCGCTATTTGTCGGAGTAAAACGAACACATCGGCGCTAATGTCATGGCATTACCCACCACGTCTGCCCGGGGCCTTCATGTCGCGTACCACCTTGTCAACCGCATTACTGGGATACGCGCCGGTCATTGATGATGACAAGATCATCGCCGGCTTTCGCCTGCAGGCAATTGCCTGCGCCGGCCGCGACGCGCCCGAGCTGGGTCACCTGTACAGTGAACTGCAACCGCATTTGAAGCCCGAGTCGCCCGGTATTTTGTTGGCTTGCGGCGGCGATCAGTTTCCTGAGACCATCGACCAGGTTGAACCTGATCCCAGGCTGTGGGTCGAATTGAACGCGGCACAGGTCGCGACCGACGTCGGCGAGGCATTGCTGGCGCGCTTGGCCGACAAGGGCTTTTGTGTGGTCATGCGCGGCACGCCCCTGCGACCCTTGCCCAGCAAGTTGGCCGAAGCGGTCAAGATGTCGCTGGTCAGCAACGACCTGTCATGCGATGCTGCCGAAGCGGGTGAGGGACGGCGTCTGGTTCCCTATTCACAAGGTGGTGTCACGCGGATTGATCAAATGGAGCGCAGCTTTGCACGCGGTGCAGTTGCCTGTGTCGGCTGGCCCTGGGACGACGCGCTTGAGCGCAAGATTACCGCCAAAGCGGCGCCTGAGCTATCGACGATCAGCGAAATGATGACCGCGATCAACCGGGGTGCCGAACCGCCAGAGCTTGAGAGGATCATCAAAAAAGATCCGTCGATGGCGTATCGGTTGCTGCGCTACATCAATTCGCCCGGGTTCGGACTGGCCACTCAGGTCGACTCATTCGGACACGCGATGATGCTGCTGGGTAGCAACAAGCTGAAGCGCTGGTTGGGCCTGTTGCTGGTCAACAGCAACAAGGATCCAAATATGCGGGCGATTTCATCGGCGTCGTTTCGCCGGGCCATGTTGCTCGAGCAACTGGTAGCGCTGCCCAAGGGTGATCCGATGCGTGACGAAATTTTCATGATCGGTGTGTTCTCCCTGCTCGACAAACTGTTCCAGACACCGTTCGAGCAACTGTTCGAGCACTTGCCGGTACCCGAATCGGTCTACTCGACCTTGGTCGATAAAGTCGGCCCACACCAACCGTATCTGGCCTTTGTCGAAGCGATCGAGCGCGGTCCGACACCGGCGCTTAACGACCAGATGGAGATGGCACTGATTGCGATCGAGCACTGCAGTGCCGCTGTGATCAATACCATCACGCTACCGGAGTTATCGGCGGCGAACTGAATAGAGCCGCTTAGCGCGCGAAATTGCACTGGAACAAGTTCCGAGCCAGTTACGGCCTGCCCCGGTATGCAGTGTTTTGTAAGTTCCTCGGAGAACTGTCGCGTTGTGCGGATTTCCTCTGCCAGGCAAATCACCACTTTAGGTTGCCGGCGGTCTGAGCGGCTATCGCTTCGCTGCGACCCGATGCGCGGCCGCCAGCGCCGAGCGTGCCCAGATGACCGGCTCATCGGGCTCATCCATCAGTCGCTCCGGAGCGCGCCAAAAAGCCAGCTCTATCGTGCGACCTTGCTTCTCGTAGTTCAGCGGCTCATGGGCCTTCGCTTCCTTGAATACGGCCTGATTGTGCTCATCCACTCGGAGGTACAACGTGTTCTCAGTCACCATCGCGAACATGACTTTCTCACAGAACACCCCAGTCTTGCCGAACATGCGTCGCAGGGTGATGCGACCGAGCGGCGCGAGTTGTTCGTTCAGAAATTCAGCGAAGCTGTTGCTGGCGACCATCCGACTCAATGCTCAGTCGCCTGCCCAATCGCCTCTTCCACGTCCCGCAAGCGATCCTTGCCGAAATAAATCTCATCATTAACAAAGAAGGTCGGTGAACCGAACGCGCCGCGCGCGTGTGAACGCTCAGTGTTCGACAGCAAGCCGGCCTTGACCTGCGGGTCCTGTGACTTTTGCAGCAATGCCGGCCCGTCCAGACCGGCGGCGGCGAGCACCTGCAGAATCTGCGCGTCATCGGCCATGTCAACTTGCTGCTCCCACATGGCCGCGTACACCGCGTCGACATAAGGCTCGAAGCAGCCCAGCGCTTGCGCCGCCACCGCACCGCGCATGATCTTCAGCGTGTTGACTGGAAAATGAGGGTTAAAGCGAAACGCCGTCAGTCCGTGCTTTTTGATAAACCGCTCGATCTCCAATCGGTCGTAGGCGCGTTTGTTCGGAATGTCTGCAAAGGCATCCATCTGAGAGCGGTTGTTGGCCAGCTTGAACAAGCCCCCGAGGAGGACCGGCAGGTAGGTGAAGCGAACACCGCTGCGCGCCTCGATCGCCGGAATGACTTTATGACAGAAGTAAGCGTTGGGGCTACCGAAATCAAACAGGAATTCAACGGTTGCGGTCATGATTTAAGTTTTCCATTTTTGGTTAATGCGAAACTGCCGTTCGGTCTCACCACGACTCG
This sequence comes from Burkholderiales bacterium, assembly GCA_031415535.1. Classification (GTDB taxonomy): domain Bacteria; phylum Pseudomonadota; class Gammaproteobacteria; order Burkholderiales; family Burkholderiaceae_E; genus JANLTP01. The sequence continues at coordinate 5,463 of JANORY010001272.1, forward strand.
AGCCAGGGCCGCAGCTCGGTCTCATGAGTCCAGGCGTCGCGCGGCTGCTGGTGGATCTGCCAGTACGCCTCGGCAATGCTGTCCGGGTTCAAGATGCCTAGCTCCGCTTTCATCGCGTATCGTTCAGGAAAATTGCTGCGGATGAACTCGGTGTCAATCGCGCCGTCGATCACCGGATGTGCGACGTGGATACCCTTGGGCCACAATTCGCGCGCCATGCTTTGCGCCAACGCGCGCAGCGCGTGCTTGGCACCGGCGAACGCTGCGAAGCCCTCACGCCCGCGCAGACTGGCGGTAGCGCCGGTGAACAGGATGGTGCCGCGGCCGCGCGGCAGCATGACCTTGGTAGTCTCGCGGCCCATCAAAAAACCACCGAAGCAGGCCATCTCCCAAACCTTGAAGTAAACACGCGCGCTAGTCTCGGTGATCGAATAACGCACATTGGCACCGATGTTGAATACTGCCACCTCGATCGGCGCTATCTCACGCTCGATCTGCGTGACCAGCGCGACCATATCTTCTTCCTTGCGTGCGTCGCTGCCGAAGCCGTGTGCTTCGCCGCCATCGGCACGGATCTGCTCGAGCAGCGGTGCCAGCTTGTCGGCGCTGCGTCGGCTAACGCAAGCGATGTAGCCCTCGCGTGCGAAGCGTCGGGCGATCGCGCCGCCAGTGGCGTCACCGGCACCGATCACCAGGATGGCTTTTTTGTCGGTCATGGACGGGGTCTTTCGAAGTGGGTCGTCGAACTAGCGAGATGATATCTTGGGATGCCTTGAAAAAGTTGTCGAGCCTGAATTTCGGCACCACCGGTAATGCATGACCGGTGCTTCGGTGCGCCCGATCAAGGCGCGCGAGATGGAAAGAACACGAGCACGCGCTGCGCGCGTCGAACTCGCATGCTAGGCGATGTTCTGAACGTGCGCTCCGTTACCCGATCAGTACGGTGGGGTGCTCGGCGTAGCGGCATAAAGGAGGAGGCCGCAGGCCGGGGGACAGCCGCGTAGTCGAGTGCCGCGTCGGCCTGATCAAGCTCACGCGTTGCCGAGTGCCGCGCCGTCCTAATCTCATGCAAGCGCAGATTTGCTCAAGTCAAGCTCACTGCGGCTCAATCTTCGCCAACTTGATGTAACGCGCCCACTTCTCTGTTTCCTCGACCAGAAAGCCGCGCGTCGCTTCCGCTGAATAGGGCCGCAAGGTATAGCCCAATTTGAGAAACTGAGCGCGTACTTCGGCATCAGCCTGCGCTTCGATGATCAATGCGTTCACACGATCGACCACAGCCTTCGGTGTATTGGCTGGCGCGGCAAGGCCGAGCGAGGTGATGACTTCATAACCGGCAATGAACTCCGCGACCGCCGGCACCTGCGGATAGTCACTCGTGCGCTGCCCGGCGGTTACGGCGATCGGCACCAGCTTGCCTGCAGCAATCTGCGCGTTGGCTGCCGGGTAATCGGCGAACACGAGCTGAATGTGGCCACCCAAAAGGTCGGTGAACGCATTGCCGATGGTCTTGTACGACACATCCTTAATCGGCAGCGCGCCCATGCTTTTCAGCAGCAGCGCCGAAATCTGCGTCGAAGCATTAAAGTGACCCAGCGTCAACTCGTCGGGCTTTGCCTTCGCCTGCGCGACCAGATCGGCAAATGATTTGATCGGACTGTCCGCCGGCACGAGCAGGATGAGTCCGAATATGCCGAACATTCCGATGTGCTGGAAGTCGCGCAAGGGATCGTAAGGAAGCTTCCGGTAAAGCGAAGTGTTGGCCCCGTGAGTCATGTTCGAAGTCATCATGACCGTGTAGCCGTCGGCATTCGCCGCCTTCAGGTACTGCGAGCCGAGGATGCCATTGGCACCCGGCTTGTTCTCAAT
>JANORY010001273.1:0-5333 GCA_031415535.1 Burkholderiales bacterium
GGTGATTGTGGTGATCATGGCGACGCTAGGCGTCATTCTGATGGGCATTGCAACACCGACTGACGCCGGCGCAGTCGGTTGTCTGGCGACCTTTATCTTGACCGTCGGTTCCGGCAGGATGAACTTGGGCAAGATCAGGCAAGCCGCCTACGCCACGCTGGAAATCTCGAGCATGATTTTGATGCTCGTGACGGCGTCGAATTTATTCGGCTCGGTGTTTTCGCGACTCGGCAGCGCCGACTACCTGGCCAGCTTTCTGACCAGTCTTGCGTTACCGCCAATGCTCATGTTGATTGTCATCCTGGCCCTGATCTTCGTGCTCGGCTGGCCGCTGGAATGGGTGCCGATTGTGCTGATCGTTCTACCGATCGTATTGCCGCTGGTCCAGGCGGCGGGAATCGACCTTATCTGGTTCTGCACGCTGGTCGCGGTCACTTTGCAAACCGCCTGGCTATCGCCACCGGTGGCATTGTCCGCGTACTTTTTAAAGGGCGTGGTGCCGCAGTGGGAGCTGAAGGATATTTACGCCGGCATGGTGCAATTCATGGTGCTGCAACTGGTCGGGGTCGGTATCTTGATGATGTTCCCGAAAATCGCGACCTGGCTGCCGGCCTTCAAATAGCCGCGTGCCGATGGCGCCCGGCGATCATCTTCATGATGTCATCGAATAAGGCACGATCGACCACACGACGCGCGTCAATACCAATGCAGCGATCGTAGTAAACGCTCAAATCCAGGCCGACACCCAGCGCCAGGATTTCGATGCCGTCCTGACGATCGTAACGACGCACAACCTGGCGCAAATGATTATCCAAATAGAAGGTATCGTTCATCTGCTGGGTCGCGGTATCCATCGGGCAGCCGTCCGAGATCACCAGCAAAAGGCGTCGCCGATGCACCCGGCGTAACATCCTTGCGCAGGCCCACTGCACTGCCTCGCCGTCGACACCTTCACGGAACAGCTCCGGCTTGAGCAGCGCGCCCAGGGCGGCCCGCGCATGCCGCCAGCGCTGCTCGGCCGGCTTGAACACCATGTGCAAGGTCTCATTGAGCCGACCCGGATGTGACGGGCTACCGGCCCTCGTCCAGGCTTGACGCTCACGGCCGCCATTCCAGGCACCAGTTGTGAATCCCAGCACTTCGTTGCTCACCCCGGCCATGTCGAGCGCGCGGGCCAGCAGATCGACCAGGACTGCGATGGTTTGCATATGACTTTTCATCGAACCGGAACAATCAATCAGCACCGTGAACGAACAATCGGCTTGTGGCGTCAGACGCTGCGCCTTGAAGAGCCGCCGCTCGTTCGGCGAACTGAGCAACAGACTAAGCCGGCGCCCATCGATTACACCCTCCTCCTGGCCAAACGTCCAACCATCACGCTCGGGTGTGGTCAGCAATTGCTGCAGTTCTCGCGCGAGCCGCTGAACATTGACCGCCTGCGATTGGACCAGGGCGTCCAGCTCGGCGCGATACTCAATCAGTTGCTCGCGACGCAGGAGTTCCGCCGCGCCAACTTCGCGATCGAACTGCCGGGTGAAGATCGCATAGGTTTGGGCGGCCGCGTCGAACACCTTGCTGCTGCCGCTCGCCGCCACCTTGAGCACATCACCTGCCTCGTCGTCTTCAAAGTCCAGCAGCAGGGCAAACGTCGAGCGCAACTGCGCGTCTTCCTCTGCTTCATCGCCTTCATCGCTTTCATCGCGCGGGCTGTCGTTTCGACTGTCCCTTGCTGCCGCCGATTCGGATCTGATCCACTGCTCGGTCAAACGCGCTACCGCCAGCGCCGGAACCGAGAACTGCAGTTGATTGGCACGGTGACGTCGCAAGCTGGTGAAGTGTTCACCAAAGCTCGGTGCCAGGCGCAAGCGTATTCCTTCAATATGATCGGCCGCGCTCTCCGGCAGCGGATATCCGCCAATTCGTGACCAACAGATTTGCGCCACCGCAAATACCACCAGACCAAGCGCAGTTTCCAACTGACCCGAATGTTCGAACTCGAAGGACCAACGCGCAAAGCGCGCGCGCAGGTTGTGTTGCTGCCCAGGCATCGACGCCGATGCTCTGGATTCGACCCGCATCTGTTCGAGCCAGTTGAACAACAGCCTTTGAATCGCCGCTTGGGGTGCCAATTGCTGATGCAGTTCACGATTCGAATGCTGAACACGCAGGGCAACGGCATCGACCAAGGAGCGGCGCGTAGCCGCGTCGAGCTGCTCTGCAGCTTCGGGGGCAAGCTGCAGGTGCGGTGCCCAACCGGTCAGTCGCTGCTCGCCCCGAAACAGTCGCGTGCTGCGGTAATGCAGAAGAGGATCGGCAGCCAACGCCCGCAGCGCCGCGCCACTGAGCTCATCGAGCCTTTGCTTGTGTAATTCAATGCGTCGTTGCTCAGACATTACGCGCTAGCCGCTACAGGTTAATGGAAGCTTAGGCCAGGCTCAGTGGCTTAAGCCAGGCTCAGTTCCAAGTTGAAGCAGCGCTGAAAGTACTCGGCAATGATCGGCCGTTCAATCTCGTCGCATTTGTTCAGGAACGACAGCCGGAAGGCCAAGCCCAGGTTCGGGAATATCTGTAGATTCTCCGCCCAGGTAATCACCGTGCGGGGTGACATCAATATCGACAGATCGCCGGCGGCAAAACCCTTGCGCGTCAGATCGGCCAAGGCGACCATCGCTGCGACTTTCTGGCGCCCTGGAGGATCGTTCATGACCGGTACCCGGGCCAGGACAATATTGAGCTCCTCGTCTGGTGACAGATAATTCAAGGTAGCGACAATATTCCAGCGATCAATTTGCGCGTGATTGAGCGCGTGCGTGCCGTGGTAAAGACCGTTCAGGTTGCCCAGGCCGACCGTGTTCGAAGTTGCAAATAATCGGAATGCCGGGTGTGCTTGCAAGACGCGATTCTGATCGAGCAGGGTGAACTTGCCATCGCGCTCGAGAATCCGCTGAATGACGAACATGACGTCCGGGCGGCCAGCGTCGTATTCATCAAACACCAGTGCCATCGGACGCTGCAAGGCCCACGGCACAATGCCTGCCTGGAATTCGGTAACCTGCTTGCCCTCGCGCAACACGATGGCATCTTTACCGACCAGGTCGAGCCGACTGACGTGGCCATCGAGGTTTACGCGAACACAAGGCCAGTTCAGGCGCGCCGCCACTTGTTCGATGTGCGTCGATTTGCCAGTGCCGTGCATGCCCTGCAATAAGACGCGTCGGTTGTGTGTGAAGCCGGCCAAAATGCCCAAGGTGACCTCGGCATTAAATCGATACGCCGCATCGATTTCGGGCACGTGCTCGTCGGCCTGCGAAAAAGCCGGTACGGTTAAAGCATGATCAATACCGAACACCTCGCGCACGTCAACCGTGCAGTCGGGAAGCTGGGCGTCGCTGGCCGCACTCAATTCGACTCAGTTTTAAATCGTGTCATTTCCTGGAATGTTATCTTGACCCCTGGGACTTGCCTAGGTAGAGTTCAACCACACATCGAATTTCGGAACAATTCGTACCATATTCCAGGAGAATTTAATGGGTGCACCCGACAGCAAGCAAGCGCTGCGAATGGTCGTCAGCGGCGTCCAGAAAATGACGCCCTCGGAGGCCTTCGTCGAAACGCTGGTGGCCAACGGCGTCACCGACATTTTCGGCATCATGGGTTCGGCGTTCATGGATGCGATGGATATTTTCGCGCCGGCCGGCATTCGTCTGATTCCGGTCGTGCATGAGCAAGGTGCCGCACATATGGCCGACGGTTACGCCCGTGTCTCAGGCCGACACGGGGTGGTGATTGGCCAAAATGGCCCGGGCATCAGTAACTGTGTCACCGCGATTGCAGCCGCCTACTGGGCACACAGCCCGGTCGTTTTGATCACCCCCGAAACCGGCACGATGGGCATGGGTCTGGGTGGCTTTCAGGAAGCCAACCAGCTCCCCATGTTCGAGGAGTTCACCAAGTACCAGGGTCACGTCAACAACCCGAAACGAATGGCCGAATATACGGCGCGCTGTTTTGATCGCGCCATGAGCGAGATGGGTCCGACCCAGTTGAACATTCCGCGCGATTATTTCTACGGCGAAATCCAGTGCGAAATTCCCAAGCCGATGCGCGTTGATCGCGGTGCCGGTGGCGAGGCCTCGATGAACCAGGCGATCGAGTTATTGCTCCACGCGAAGTTCCCGGTCATTCTGTCGGGCGGCGGCGTCGTGATGGGTGATGCCGTCGCGCAGTGTCAGGCCTTGGCCGAAAGACTCGGCGCGCCGGTCGTCAATGGCTACTTGCGCAACGACAGCTTTCCGGCCAGCCATCCCTTGTGGTGCGGCCCCTTGGGCTATCAGGGCTCGAAGGCCGCCATGAAGCTCATCGCGCAGGCCGACGTGGTGATTGCGCTGGGCTCACGCATGGGGCCGTTCGGCACCCTACCGCAACACGGCCTGGATTACTGGCCGAAGGACGCTAAGATCATCCAGGTGGAAATTGATCACACCAATCTGGGACTGGTAAAGAAGATTTCGGTCGGCATTTGTGGTGACGCCAAAGCGGTTGCGCAGGCCATGACCATTCGCCTGGCGAACGTGACGCTCGCTTGCGATGCGACCAAAGCCCAGCGAGCCAGCAAGATCGCTGAAGAAAAGGCAAGCTGGGAGAAAGAGCTCAGCTCCTGGACCCATGAGCGCGATGCCTTCAGTCTCGACATGATCGAAGAAGCGAAGCAAGAATCCGGCAATTGGCTGAGCCCGCGTCAAGTGCTGCGTGAGCTTGAGCGAGCCATGCCGGCGCGCGCGATGGTCTCAACCGATATCGGCAATATCAACTCGGTCGCCAACAGCTACCTGCGATTCGAAGAGCCGCGCAGCTTCTTGGCACCCATGAGTTTCGGCAACTGCGGCTACTCGCTGCCGACTATGATCGGCGCAAAATTGGCCGCTCTGGATCGCCCAGCCATTGCCTACTCGGGCGATGGCGCCTGGGGCATGAGCATGGTTGAAATCATGACCGCCGTGCGTCACAACATTCCCGTGACCGGCGTGGTGTTCCACAACCGGCAGTGGGGTGCCGAGAAGAAGAATCAGGTCGACTTCTACAACCGCCGTTTTGTGGCCGGCGAACTGGAGAGCGAAAGCTTCGCGGGCATTGCCCGAGCCATGGGCGCTGAAGGCATCACGGTCGACCAACTCGATCAGGTCGGCCCGGCACTCAAAAAGGCGATTGATCTGCAAATGAACGAGGGCAAGACCTGCGTGCTCGAAATCATGTGCAACCGCGAACTCGGCGATCCGTTCCGGCGCGATGCCTTGGCCAAGCCAGTCCGCTTACTGGACAAGTACAAAGACTAC
>JANORY010001274.1:0-1088 GCA_031415535.1 Burkholderiales bacterium
CATTCGTCAAGGACCGCCTGGCACCCTATAAGTATCCCCGGCACATTGAATTCATTGCCGAGTTACCGAAAACCGCCACTGGAAAAATTCAACGTTACAAGCTGCGGGAGGCGTGAGCAAGACATTCAATCAAGCTTCACATTCGCGAGCTTCGCGACCTCGCGCCATTTGCGATTTTCGGCCGCAATAAAGTCGGCAAACGCCTTCGGTGTGCACGGATCGGCAATCGAGCCGCGACGTGCAATCTCGGCCCTCACCAGCGGATCGTTCAGTATTTTCTGAATGTCATTACTGATCTTCGCAACCAGATCAGGGGCGGTATCTTTCGGCAACACAATACCTGACCAGCCAACCGCTTCAAAGTTGGGAATCAGCTCGGCGATGGCCGGAACTTGCGGCATCGATTCAACACGTTTGCTGGTAGTGACCGCAATCGCTTTCAAACGACCACTGGCGATATGGGGCATGGCGCTGGTGACACTGTCAAACATTAAAGGGATCTGGCCGCCGAGCAGATCGGTCATGGCCGGACCCGAGCCACGATACGGAATATGCACCATGAACAAGCCGGCGCGCGCCTTGAATAATTCTGCAGCCATGTGCTGTGCCGTGCCGGGGCCTGCCGATGCGTAATTCAGCTTGCCGGGATTTCTCCGGACATATTCAATCAGGCTTGCTAACGAGTTCGATTCGAGCGACGGATGAGCAACCAGAACCAGCGGCGCAATAAAAACATTCGACGCCGGTGCAAAGTCTTTTTGTGCGTCGTAAGGCAGTTTCGAGTAAACCACCGGATTGATCCCCAAGGTTCCACTGGTGCCCATTAGCAAGGTGTAGCCATCAGCAGGTGCGGTTCTACCCGCCTCGACACCGGGTACACCGCCGCCGCCCGCCTTGTTCTCGACGATGACGTTCTGACCCCAAAGCAGTTGCAGTTTCTCGGCCAACAAACGCGCAAAAATATCGGCGGCCTGCCCGGGTGGGAATGGGACAATGATTTTGACGGTCTTGACGGGAAACGCAGCCGGGGAACCGGCCGCGCTTTGCGCGCTAGACCAGGAAGTAGTCACACTCGACCCGGCCAGCGC
>JANORY010001275.1:0-7144 GCA_031415535.1 Burkholderiales bacterium
CGCCCATTGGGTTAACCACCGCTGGGTTCAAACCTACGGTGTTGATAACCGCAATCGATTGCGCGGCAAATGCCTCGTTAAGCTCAATCCAGCCCATGTCGCCGATGCTTAAATTTGCATAGGCTAGCGCTGCCGGAATCGCCGCAATCGGGCCAATGCCCATGATCTCGGGTGGCACGCCGCGCGACGCAAAACTCACAAAACGCGCTAAGGGTGTCAAACCATACTGTTTTACCGCACGCTCGCTTGCCAAGATCAAGCAGCCAGCACCGTCCGAAGTTTGTGAGCTATTGCCAGCAGTTACGCTGCCTTTAGCGGCAAATACCGCTTTTAGCCTGGCCAAGCCTTCTTTTGAGGTGTCGGGGCGCGGGCCTTCGTCCACCGACACAATACGGCTTTTAAGCTCAATCTCGCCGGTGTCCAAATTAGGAAAACGCTCGTTAACGGTAACTGGCGTCATCTCGGCAGTGAACTCGCCTGTGGCGATAGCTTTAACCGCTTTAGCGTGCGATGCCACCGCAAACTCGTCTTGCGCGTCGCGCGAGACTTTCCATTGCTGCGCGACTTTCTCGGCCGTCATGCCCATGCCATAGGCGATGCCGATGTTTTCGTTTTGCTCAAAAATATGCGCATTTAATGACGGCTTGTTGCCCGACATGGGCACCATGCTCATGCTCTCGGCACCGCCCGCGATCATCACATCGGCTTCACCAACGCGGATGCGGTCGGCGGCCATTTGAATCGCCGACAAGCCAGAGGCGCAAAAGCGGTTAACCGTAATACCGCCCACACCGTTGGGCAAGCCCGCCAGCAGCGCGGCAATGCGCGCCATGTTCAGGCCTTGCTCGCCCTCGGGAATCGCGCAACCGACGATCGCATCTTCAATCGTCTTGCTATCCAGCGCAGGTACCTGCGACAACGCGCTGCGAATTGCGTGGACCAGCAAATCGTCGGAACGGATGTGACGAAACATACCGCGGGGTGCCTTGCCGACCGGTGTGCGGCTGGCGGCAACGATATAAGCGTCTTGAATTTGTCGTGACATAGTGTTCTCCTGCGTGCTCAGTTACGGTACCGCTCAGTTACGAACCGGTTTACCGGTCTGCATCATGCCCATGATTCTTTCCTGGGTCTTCGGGTGAACCAGCAAGGACATGAAGGCCTTGCGCTCCAAGGTCATGATCCACTCCTCATTGACCACCGACCCTGGCTCGACATCACCGCCACACATGACCTCGGCAATGGTCTTGCCCAAATGAAAATCGTGCGCCGAGACAAAGCCGCCATCGCGCAGATTGACCAATTGCGCCGTAATGGTTGCAATACCCGACCGGCCGGCCACTTTAAACAGCGCTTTACGCGCTGGTCTGAAGCCGGCATCGGTCATCGCCTTGACCTCACGAATAGCGGTGTACAGCAACTCATACTTGTTAAAGACAATCACGTCGGTCGGCAGCAGATAACCCATCTTCTGCGCTTCAATCGCCGAACGTGACACCTGCGCGGTCGCCGCCGACATGAAATACTTCTTCAAGAAGTCAAGCAGATTGGCCTCCGGTGCACCACCGTTCAGTTTGGCCGCGCGACGGGTGCCGTATGCCAGGCCGCCACCGCCCGGGATCAATCCTACCCCCACCTCAACCAGCCCGAGGTAGCTCTCAATGTGTGCGACCCGCCGCGCGCAGTAAAGCGCCAACTCACAACCACCGCCGAGTGCCAAACCGGCGATCGCCGCCACCGTCGGCACATGTGCATAACGCAATCGCAGCATGGCATCTTGCAGCTTCTTTTCTTCCGGCTCGATGGCTTTCACGCCGCCGGACATAAAGAGCGGCAACATGGCTTGCAGATCGGCACCGTATGAGAACGGCTCGTCCGGCGACCAGATCACCAAGCCTTGATAACTCTGCTCGGCGAACTCGATACCCTTCAGCAATCCGCCAATCACCCCGGGGCCAATCGCATGCGCCTTGGTCTTGATGGAGGCAATCAGCACATCCTGTACGCCCCGCGCCTCAAGTGACCACAAGCGAATCGAATCGTCTTCGAAGACCGTCTTGCCGGCAGTTTTCGCGGTGACCGCCTGCTCGCCCTGAATGAGGGCCGGAAACAGTTGCCGTTGATAAATCGGCGCGGCCGAGCGTGCCACAAATTGCTTGCGCGCCGGTGAATACGAGCCCTCAGTTTGATGCACACCACCGCGTGTTGCCACTGCGCTGTCAAACACCCAAGCCGGCAACGGTACCGCGCACAGCGCCTTGCCGGCATCGATATCGGCCTTGATCCACTCGGCAACCTGCTTCCAGCCTGCTAGCTGCCAGACCTCGAACGGCCCTTGCTCCATGCCGAAGCCGAAGCGCATCGCCAAATCCAGGTCGCGCGCGTTATCAGCGATCTCTTCGAGCTTGCAGGCGGAATAATGAAAGTTATCGCGCAGCAGGCTCCAGACAAACTGCGCCTGCGGATTCGACGACTCGCGCAGCAGGCTCAAACGTTCAGCCCAGGTTTTCTTTTTCAAAATACGCGCGACGGTTTCGTCGGCCTTAGCACCGGCCGCAACATACTCACCTTTGGCAGGATCAAACTGCAGAATCGCATTTCCTTGCTTGCGGTAAAACCCGGCACCGGACTTTTGACCCAAGGCACCCTGCGCGATCAGGCCACTGACTACCGCCGGGGTTGAATAAAGAGGGTAGAACGGATCGGCCTGCAGGTGTTCCTGCATCGTCTTCATCACATGGCCAAGCGTGTCGAGGCCGACAATATCGGCAGTGCGGAAGGTGCCCGATTTGGCGCGGCCCAATTTCTCGCCGGTCAGATCATCAACCACGTCAAACGACAGGCCAAACTTTTTCGCTTCGGCGAAGGTCGCCAGAATGCCGAAAATACCGATTCGATTGGCAATAAAGTTCGGCGTGTCCTTGGCGCGAATACAGCCCTTGCCCAAGGTGGTGGTCATGAACGCTTCAAGCGTATCAACAATATCCGGCTTCGTGTCGGCGGTAGCAATCAGTTCAACCAAGTGCATGTAACGCGGCGGATTGAAAAAATGCACGCCACAAAATCGCGCGCGCAGATTCGCGGCATCGTCAGCGGCGAAGCCCTCCGCCAGTTGTTTGATCGCCAGGCCCGAGGTATTGGTCGCGAAGATTGCGCTCGGCGCAATGAACGGCGCGACCTTGCGATACAAGTCGTGCTTCCAGTCGATGCGCTCGGCGATCGCTTCAATGATGAGCTCACAATCGCGCAAACCTTCGAGATGTTCCTCGTAGTTGGCCGGTGTAATGAATGCAGCCAGGTCATCGCTGCCCAACGGTGCCGGGCTGAGTTTGCGCAGACCATCAATCGCCTTGAGCGCAATGCCGCTCTTCGGCCCTTCTTTGGCTGGCAAGTCATACAGCAAGACTTCAACTCGCGCATTCACCAAATGGGCGGCGATTTGCGCGCCCATAACACCAGCGCCCAGCACCGCGACTTTTTTGATCAGGAGTTTTGACATGGCTTCCTCTTACTGGCCCTCGCGAACCCAGATTTGTGTACGACCCAAGAGCGGCGTGCCGATGTAGCCGCGCAACTCGAGCTTATTGCCGCCTTCCAACACCTTCAATCGGCTGCGGTAGGTCTTGCCGTTGTTCGGGTCAAGAATACTTCCGCCTTCCCACCACTCCTCGCCTTTTTTCAGGCCCCGAAGAATGGTCATGCCGCGCACCGGCTTGTCCTTCAGTTCACCGCTGCACTGTTCACAGACCGCATCCGGTTTGTCGCTCAGGATTTTCTCGATCCGACCACTCAACTGACCGCCTGTTTCGGAAATCCGAACCAGCGACTTGGCTTCCTTGGTGTCGTCATCAATGGTCTTCCAAAGCCCAACCGGACTTTCCGACTGCGCCAGGGCAGTGGTACCGGTGGCCAGAACGAGCACCAGAGCAGCACTCTCAAGGAAACGCAGGGCGCTCCCAACAACGGCGTTCAGACCTGCGCCCTTAATTGCGCCGCCCGCCCTTTTAGTCAGCTCTTGGTTCCGTGACTTGCTTAGCGTGATCATCTTTATTTTCCTCAGAATAATTCGGCTTCGAGTTCCATTAACGATTTACTGCCAGAACGCGCCGTGCGCATCAGGCTGGCGGTTTCAGGTTGCAGCTTGGCAAAGTAAAACCGCGCAGTGGCGAGCTTTGATTTATAGAACGGCTGGTCGGCCTTGGTCAGCGCTATTTTGGCCATCCGCGCCCAGAAATAGGACATGACCAAATGACCAATGACCCGCAAATAATCAACCGCCGCTGCGCCGGCTTCATCCGGATTCTGAAATGCCTTCATGCCAATCTCAGTCGTCAGCTTCTCAAGTTTTGAGGCCAGATCGGCCAGCGGATTGATGAACTCGGCCATTTCCTCGCGCGTGCCCTCGCGCTCGATCAGATCGCTGATTAGATGACCGAACTTGCGCAGTTTGACGCCATTGTCCTGCAGCACCTTGCGCCCCAGCAGATCGAGCGATTGAATAGTGTTGGTGCCTTCATAAATCATGTTGATACGCGCGTCCCGAACATATTGCTCGGCACCCCATTCGCGAATGTAGCCGTGGCCGCCGAAAATCTGCATCGCCAGATTAGTCGTCTGAAACGCATTGTCGGTCACGAAGGCTTTTAGAACCGGCGTTAGCAAAGACAATAGATCATCAGCGTTCTTGCGCTCGTCTTCATCCGGATGATCGTGATGAATATCGGAAAGCGACGCCAGCCAATAGGCAAACGCCCGTGAACCTTCGAGGTAGGCTTTCTGGGTCAACAACATGCGCCGCACGTCCGGGTGCACGATGATCGTATCGGCCGGCTTGTCGGGTGATTTCGGCCCTGACAGCGAGCGACCTTGACTGCGATCTTTGGCGTAGGCCAGCGAGTTTTGGTAGGCGATCTCCATCAGGCCCAACGATTGCACGCCAACCCCAATGCGGGCCGCGTTCATCATCACGAACATGGCGTTCAGGCCCTTGTTCGGAAGGCCGACCAAGGTGCCACGCGCGCCGTCAAAATCCATTGCGCAGGTAGCGTTGCCGTGGATGCCCATTTTTTCTTCGATGCGCGAACAGCTCACGGCATTGCGGCCGGTTAATGTCCCGTCTGCGCTGGCGTTGAATTTTGGTACCACGAACAGTGAGATGCCCTTCGTGCCGATCGGTGCGTCCGGCAATCGAGCCAGCACCAGATGAATGATGTTTTCGGCCAGGTCATGTTCGCCGGAGGAAATGAAAATCTTGTTGCCGGTGATGAGATAGCTGCCATCGGCCTGCGGTACGGCGCGGGTACGCAACATGCCGAGGTCGGTGCCGCAATGCGGTTCGGTCAGGCACATGGTGCCGGTCCATTCACCGGTGACCAGGCGTGTCAGGTAAAGCGCTTTTTGCTCCGGCGTGCCGTGTGCCAACAGGCATTCATAAGCGCCATGCGTAAGCCCCGGATACATATTCCAGGCCTGGTTGGAGGCGTTGAGCATTTCCTGCATCGGAATACCGACGCTCGCCGGCAAACCCTGCCCGCCCATCGAGGGATCACAATTTAAGGTCGGCCAGCCGGCTTGCTTGAACTTCAGCCAAGCATCCTTGAACCCCTTGGGCGTCTTGACCACGCCATTACCTTCATGCCGGCAGCCCTCTTCGTCGCCACTGCGGTTGATCGGATACAAAACTTCGGCGCAGAACTTGCCGCCCTCTTCATGAACCTGGTCGATCAGGTCACGTTTAATTTGGGCATGAGCCGGCAACTGGGCTAGTGTTGCCTCAACATTAAGCAACTCGTGCAGAACGAACTGAATATCTCGAACGGGCGGGATGAACTGAGCCATGGGTACTCCTGATACTGAACCGTTAATTCAAAACTTGAGCGCTGCGGTGTCAAAACGCCCGGCGCGTGGTGCACCGCGTGGGCGGTACGATTCGATGATTCGCTCGAACGAGCGGATCGCACGCTTGATCGAGCCCGGACTCTTCAGTAGTCGCGCGTCGTGGTGCAAGGCGAGCACAACGCCGTGCAGCTCGAACACCATATCAAGCGGATCGAGGTCGGCGATCAATTCGCCAGCGTCAAGGGCCTGAGCAATCGCCCGAGTCAGTTCGGATTGCCAGGACTGGACCATTGCAACCAGGACATCGCGCACCGCACCGGGCCGGTCGTCGTACTCGGTCGCACCGGAAATCCAGATACAGCCGATATCCGCTTGAATCGCGGTCCGCTCGAGCCAGTTGGTGAACATCGCGCGCAGGCGATCGAGACCGCGTTGCTGGGTAAGACTCGGAACCAGTACCGCATCGACAAAATCCCGCTCATGGGCCTTGAGGACGGCAATTTGCAAGTCCTCGCGAGATCCAAAGTGCGCGAAGACGCCACTCTTGGACATTTGCATGCGTTCGGCCAGACTACCGATGGTCAAACCTTCGAGGCCGTCGCGCGCCGCCAGCGACTGAGCAATCTCGACGATGGCCGCTCGGGTTTGTTCACCTTTTCTCATTGGCACCGCAGTAATTCAGACAAGATAACAATAAAATTACGAACGTTCGTACTATTATTGGTTCGAGGTCTGATGTCAACCGCCAATGGTCAGATCTGCGCGAAATTAGGAGCGGCGCTCTATTGGTGCAGAGCAGCAGAGCAGTAGTGCCGTAATGCAGCAGAGCAGTAGCGCAGCGGTGCAGTAGCGCGGCCGAAACGCAAAGGTGCCGAGCGACTGCGTGACTAAAGTTTCTCGATCGCCGGGTAATAAGTCGGCGCTTCGGCGCGATCAAACATGCCGTAATCGCGCTCAATTTCGCAAAGGCGGAACAACTGTCCGTCATTGACCTGGCATTGCTCGCTGTGGTCAAGCGCTTCGGCAAAACTGCCGGCGCTGGTGACCTGCACAAACTGACCGGGCCGGTAGATGCTCTCGTACTCGAGTGCGTCGCCGGCCAGGTCGCTCCGATCAGACTCCAGCACGCTCAGAAACCGGGGCGGTCGGGTTGCTGGATCGTTGTAACTGTTGAGCCGCTGTGCCTGCCAAGCCGGCTTGCCGGGACTTTCCTGCCGAACCACTTGAGTAATTCGCAATCGGTAATCGGCAAACACCGAATGTCGTCCGCAGGTTTGCGCCTGGTGATGCGTTTGGTCGGTTCGCC
>JANORY010001276.1:0-2397 GCA_031415535.1 Burkholderiales bacterium
GCGCGCCTCGAGATACATCTCGATTCGCCCCTTCGATTCATTGAAGAGCGCCACGTGGCACCAATCGTGGGTATTAAAGTCGGACTGGATCAGACGATTGACATGGTTCAACACGTTCAGGTTAAACGCTGCCGTCACACCGAGCGCATCGTCGTAGGCCGGCACCAAAAGATCGGCTGATTTGATCAGATCGACACCGATCAGCAGACCGCCCTCAGCATCAACATTACGACGCACCTGACCCAGAAAACGCGCCGCCTCGGTACGCGAAAAATTGCCAATACTCGAACCAGGATAGTGGAACACCCGGCGTTGCGAATTCACGGTTGCCGGCAGGCGTAATTCGCGTGAAAAATCCATGCCTATCCCGAGCAGATCGATCGACGGATACTCGCGGCTGAGCCGCTCAAGTGCGGCGCGAACAAACTCCGACGAAATATCGATCGCAACATATTGGGACGGATTGATGTGCGGTAACAAACGTGCCGCCTTGCCGCAGTCGCCAGCGCCCAAATCGATCAGCGTAGCCGCAGCCGGCAATCGAGCGCTCAAATCGTGCATTGAGCGCGCCATGATGCCGGCTTCAGTGCGGGTAGGGTAATACTCGGGTAATTCGCAAATCGAGGTAAATAGCGCCGAACCCAGGCGGTCATAGAAAAACTTGGGCGGTATTGCCGCCCGCTCAAGTTGTAGACCTCGCCGCAATTCGTCAGCGGACGCACCGCTTTGCGCGGCGACCATATCGATAAACTGCGGTCCAGTGACCTTTGCCAAGGACTCTACCGCTCGCACCAACCCCAAATTCGCCCCCACTACACACCCCTCTGACTAACGTCACATTATCATATTGGCTTCTGTTTGTTCGAAGTAGAACTAATTGTCGCGCTCCGAAAGTACCGTCTTTGTGTCGCCTGATTCGTCTTTGGCTTACCAAACGCAGCTCGAAAGCGCGGCAAATCGGGAGCCTGCGGTGCTCCTTCTGGCTGGCCTCGGCAAACAATTTGAAAACCAACATTGGTTGTTTCGCGACCTGAATCTGGCGATTTTTGCTGGCCAAACGGTCAGTTTGCAAGGTGAATCGGGCTCCGGAAAATCAACCTTGCTGAATCTGATTGCCGGAATTGAACCGGTCAGCAGCGGTGAGGTCTGGATTTCAGACGTGGCTATCCACCGCTTGCCCGACTCATTGGCAGCGCAACTTCGAGCGCGTGACATTGGCTTTATTTTTCAGGCGTTTCATCTGCTGCCGAATTTGCCGGTGTGGCGAAACATTGCACTGCCGCTGTTCCTGAACGGCGTCGACTACCGGAGCGCCCGCTCCCGCGTTCAGCAAGCACTGGCGAAGCTGAATATGGCTCAACTTGAATCCGCCCTGCCGGCCGATTTGTCCGGCGGCGAGCAACAGCGGGTGGCTTTGCTGCGGGCCTTGATTCATCAGCCCAAGTTGGTTCTGGCCGACGAACCGACTGGCAATCTCGACCCGGACAATGCACACCAGGCACTCAGCCTGATTGGCGATGCGGTCCGTTCAACGTCGGCAGCACTCCTGATGGTGACCCACTCCGAGCAGGCGGCAGCGTTTTGCGCCCGGCACGTACAGTTGTTGGCCGGTCAGTTGGTAGAACGAGGTGGTGAGTCAGCAGCCGGTCAGGCAGACCACCCCAAGTGAATTGGCGAATTGCGCTCGGCCTGCTGCGCATCGAGCTATTCGCGCAAGCCGGGAGATTCGCGTTAGCGGTCGGCTCGGTCGCGGTGGGGGTCGGCTTGGCCCTGGCCATTCATCTGGTGAATCAAGGCGCACTGCAAGAATTTGCGCGGGCGCTAGCGGTTGTGAATGGCCAGGCGCAGAGTCAGGTCTTGCCCATCCGGGGTGATGCGATGGACGAATCGATATACGAGCGCCTGCTCACCGACCCTGAGTTGAACACGTTGCTGCAATCGATCAGCCCGATTATTGAACTTTCTACTGAGATCAGCGTACCGAAGAGCAGCGCGCCTGCGGTTAACAGCGAGCCGCTTGTCAGCGACCCGGTTCGCGTGTTCGGCGTTGATCCGTTTCGCGCCGCCACGGTGTCGGCGCGCCTGATGCCCATGCCGGCCAGCGAACTTGATCCGAACTCGGCGGCCGGTGCCGTGCTGTTTGCCGACAACAGCGTGTTTCTTTCCAGCGCACTGGCCACCAAGCTTGGAATTAAACCTGGTGTGATCGTCGAGATTGGGCGCGGTCGCGACAAGAAGCAATTTCGCTTCGCCGGCAGCGTCCCCGGTGCTGGTCCCGAACAGTCCATCGCGGTAATGGACATTGCCAATCTACAGTGGCAGCTCGGCTGGCTCGGCAAGTTATCGCGCGTTGACCTTATTTGGGCCGATTCAATAGACCCCAAAGGCGCACGCCGC
>JANORY010001277.1:0-7059 GCA_031415535.1 Burkholderiales bacterium
CGCGGCGCTGGAGCGCGCGCGCGCGCAATTCTTCATTGCCTCCTTCACTACCGATTGGCGGTTCACGCCCGAGCGCAGTCGCGAGATTGTGCAGGCCTTGCTCAATAACAAGCGTGCAGTCACCTATGCCGAAATCGACGCACCCCATGGCCATGATGCCTTTCTGCTCGACGATGCCCAGTACCATGCTCTGGTGCGCGCGTATTTCGAGCGCGTGGCGCGGGAATTTGCGACCCTATGATGAAACTGCGGCCGGATCTGCAGATCATCGCTGACTGGATCAAGCCGGGGGCCAGTGTGCTTGATTTGGGTTGCGGCGATGGCGCCTTGTTGTCGTATTTGCAGCGCGAAAAGCAATGCCACGGATACGGTGTCGAGATCGACGCCAAGGAAGTTCTAACGGCGTTGCGCGCGGGCGTCAATGTGATTCAGCAAGATATTGAAGGTGGTCTTGGCATGTTTCGCGCTGCCCAGTTTGACGTGGTGGTGTTGTCCATGGCGATTCAGGCAACGCACGAAACTGAACAAGTCTTGCGCGAAATGAGTGAGGTGGGTGCCGAGGGGATTGTTTCGCTGCCGAACTTTGGACATTGGAAGCATGCGTTGTCGATCTTGACCGGCCACATGCCGGTGTCCCGTGAATTGCCTTACCAGTGGTTTGATACGCCTAATCTGCACATGACCACGCTGGCCGATTTCGAGCAGTTCCTCGGTCGCTTGGACATGAGCATTGCCGCGCGCGCCTTTCTGGCCGATGGCTCGCGTGTGCGCCGCTGGTCGGGCCTGCGTGCCACCCAAGGAATTTATCGGTTTCGACGCAGCGTTTGAATCACCCCACAACTAGCGTCCGCTCGCCTGTCCTGCTAATCTTACGGTCGCGGAATCCGCCGCTTATCTGAGAAAGGAGGTGATCACATGTCTGATCGCTTATCGAAGCTGGTCGCCGGTCTGGTCACTTTGTTGATCGCTGGTGCCGCCGTAGCATGTCCCGGTGCCGCAAAAGATCAAGCTGCAGCGGGGCAAGACTCGAGTGCGCAATCGACCCAATCTCAGGCGGGCCGTAGTTAGCCTGCTCGGAATGACCGATTGCTCACCGGGCAGGCGCGGGTTTGTTCGGTTTGAGTGATCTAAAGCCACCGCATTTGCGGTGGCTTTTTTCATAATGTAGAATACTAAGCCTGTTTCAGTAAATGAAACTAAGCTTCATTCCAAATTCGGGCGAGCGTTGTTTTAATCCAGCGGGCGTTGTTTTTATTCGGCGGGCGTTGCGGGGAGCATGGTTGTTAGCCGAAAATTACACCTGAAAATCTTCTGACGTTACCCGAACATTCATTAGCAGATACACTTCGCACCGTTGACGGTACGACCGCCCTTTAAGCGTTTTGATCAGTATGACCACTCCGCGAGATCGACTAAATTCTCCACACGATTCCGGCTCGTTCTTTCGAGCCAACCGTCGTTGTGCAGTCTGCAAGCAATACAAACCTCAATTGGGCGGTTCAGCGAAGAAAGTTGGATCGCGCACGGTTTGGCGTTGTGCGGACTGCCGCGCTCTGGCGGCCGACAAGGCGACTACCGGAGCTGACCCCGAGTCCTCAAAAGTCGGTTAGTCAGCTCTTGAGCAGGGCTCCCAGCCGGCTCTTCAGTTCGACTGACACCAGGCTTTGCTGGTACTGCGCTTCAAGCTTGCTGTAGTCAACCGTTCGCTCGGCAACTTCGCGCAAATGCTGCTTCATTAGACCGACTACCCTCGCATCAGTCAGGTCGAGGGCTGCCAGGTATTCCTCGGTTCGAGCGGCCAACTGCGGCCGAGTAACCAACTCGGTTAAAAAGCCAATGCGCAGCATTTCTTCAGATTCAATGGTCATGCCCGTCAGGAACAGTTTGCTTGCTGCCGACAGCCCGAGCTTGTTGACATAACGTCGCAGGCCGCCCGGGTAGTAGTGCATTGCGAAGCGCGCTGCCGGCATGAACATGCGCATGCCTGGGATGCCCAGTCGCAGGTCACAGCACAGGGCCAGGTCAGTGGCACCACCGTAGACGCTGCCATTGAACGCCACCAGCGTAATTTGCGGCAGACTCTCAAGGCAGTCGAGCATGCGCTCAAAGCGCTGGTCCAGTTCAGAAGTGATCGCCTGCAAGGTGTAGCCGGAGCTAAAACTGCGTTCGCCCGTTCCGGTAATGACAATGGCTCGTATGCTGGCGTCGACGCCAACCTGATCGAACAACGCTTGAAGTGCATCGACATCGGCAGGGTCGAGCCGATTGTGTTCTTTTGGTCGATTCAACTGGATGCGTAACATCGCTCCGGCTCGACATAAGAGGGGTGCGCCATGATGGTCCGCAATGGCCATCTGTGGCAGACCGGCGAAGCGATCGTTGAACAAACTCAAATCAGGATTAGCGGACATTGGTTGGAGTGCTGGTTGGAGTGCTTGTTGTAGTGCTTAATGGGCGGATGGTCAGCCGAGTTGCCACCAGTTCCGCAAGCACAATGGTACCTTCAACCCGAACAGTGACGCCGCCTTTCAGATCGTTCAGATTGCCATCAATTCGGGTGCTGGCGTTCCAGCGTACCAATTGCCCGTTGACCCGCAGCGTCTGCGCACTGAGATTGACCAGGTAAGCGGGTCCTTCGGTACGTAGCGTCGGCAGCGCGTTATCTTTGACCAGCTCGGCGGCAGTCACCACAAATACCCCGCTGACAAAGCTGCCGCTGACTACCCCGAAGTCGCCATTACTGAAGCTGCCGCGCGGCAGGCTGCTGCCATTGCTGGCGGTAAGTTTGGCATTGCCGTCGAGCCGCATGCTGACACCGAGCAGTGAAAAGGCGCCACTGCTGCTGTTGTAGTTGCTGACGATGCCGCGAAAGGCAATCGAACGGCTGTCTTCCGAAGTGATGAACTCAACCCGGCTGGCGCGAACGATACCGTCACTGATGCGCCCTTCGAGCTTGACCAGCGCGCCGTTCACGAGGTTGCCGGAGTTACCGTTTCTGAAGACAATCGTCGCAGCACTGGCATCCACAGTAGCGTTTCGTACCTTGAAGCTGGCGCTCGAGACCAATGCGTCAACGGTGCCGGTGAGTTCGGTGAAAATATCTTCACTGGTCTGGATGAAGCTGATTTCACTGGCCCGCAAAAGACCATTGTTGGCCTGCCCTTTGACTCGAATGACCTTGCCATCTGCCAGATCGGCGCTGCTGCCATTGAGGTAAGCGACCGCGCCCGAAAAGTCGATCTGCACGGCGCCGATCCGCAAGCGCGCGCCGTTTCGATCAAATGAGCGTATGACGCCGCCGCTGCGCAGCAAATCCGAACCCGTGACAATGTTGACATCAAAGGCCACCGTTTTGGGTGTCAGGCGGCCAGCGACCGGAGCGCTGGAGGCCCAGGCGGCCAGGCGTTGTCCGGCCGCCGGAATTGTCCCACTGGGCAGCAGCGTGGTTCCCGTCAGCTCGAGCAGTAATTCGCCGACCTGTAATCGGCTGCCGCCACTTTGTACCGAGCTGATCAGCCCGGTGACCCGGCTTTGGACCGGGGTATTCGGGTCCAGGCGTTCAATCCGGGTGGCGATTATTTGGGCGCTGGCATCCAGATAACCATGCACTTCAAGCCGATCTCCAACGTCGAGCTCCGAAAAGTTCGAGAGGCCTTCGAATACGACCGCGACCGAGGCATTGAGCTTGACGGTCTGGCCGATGACAATCAGGAAATCGCTGCCTTTGCGATCGACCGCGCCAATCAGGGTTGGCGCGATCCTGACTTTTTTGATCAGTTGTTTCTCGTCGAAGCTGAGCTGAGCCTGCATGCCAAGCTTGATCGCTGCAGCCGTGATGCTGGCCGGCACCGCCGGGTCCAGTTCGAGTTCTCTGACCGTACTACTCGAGTCTTCGTAGCTGTTTCCTTCCACCACAACACTGCCGAGACCGGAAACGCCACCATATTGATCGCCGACTGCACCGGTGCCCTGACCGCAGACGCCGGTCGGAACGCCTGTGCCGCTGCAGGCCGACAGGGCAAAAACGAAGACAGCAAATAGCCAACGCAGGCGCGCGCTAAACGGGTCCGAGGCATGGATCATGATGATTCTTTCGTTGGCTGGTCGGCCGATTCGCTGTAGAAATAAACCCCGAAGCGAATCCGGCTTGAGTACGGCTGCGTCTGGTCGACCGTTAGACGTTGGCCGGCCGCGCCAACCAGTTGGTCGAATGCCGACTTCCAGATCTGCCGGCTCATTTGCGCCAGGTGTTCAATGGATTCGGGCGATAGTCCGTTGGCATACAGACTCTGTTCGAGGAACGGTGGCGCAACGCCAGCGCTGACCGCGCGGATATTAGCGGCACCTGCGGCCAGATGGTCATGCAACTGGCCGCGATAGTAAGCAATCATTTCTGACAAATCGGCCCGAGGCACAACCGAGTCGGCCAACGGCACGATCTGATCGCCGAGTTCTTTGGCTAGCCCTAAGCGAGTCAGTTCGTTCAGCAAGGTGCGGCGTGAAAAGTCTTTGGTGACCGAAGATGCTAGCGAATCGAACGAAGGCGCAGGTCCGGTCAACGGCAAGCTGGCGGGTTTGCCCTCGACGGTTCGGTAGCCGGCATCGGTCAGCCAGCGCGTAAAGAGCTGTTCGGTCAGGCTCAATGACTTCCGGGGGGAATGGCTTGCCGTTGGTGCTGCCTTGGCGACCGCTGAGCTGGCTCGCACTTCTTTTCGATGAACACCGGAGCGTACGCTGATCGCTGCGTCGGTGAGTTTGCCGCCCTCAGCGGCCAATTCCGCTCGAGCCGCCTCCATAAAGGTCCGCTTCAAAGTTTGGCTCAGTTGCGGGTAGGTGACACCCTGAGCCACTAACAACTGAATCAGAGGCACGAGCATCGCGGCACTCTCTGAAAGCAACTGCTCACTTGTCGTTGGAGACTGGGTTGAGTCGGATGCCACGGATGGATCGGCTGGTTGAATCGGAACTGCTATTTTGCCGGGATTTTCTGAGCAGTGCAAGGGAAAATTTCCCTTGACATCGAAAACATTGCGCTTCACTATTCGTCTAAGGGAATTTTTCCCTCATTTATAATTAATGCTTCAAATGAAAGGATTCTCGTGAGCAAAAATCTGATTCAAGCGGTCACGGTACTGGTCGCGTCTCTGAGCCTGGTTGCCTGCGGTGGCGGTACGGACTCGTCTGCACAGAACTCCGCCGGATCGTCGGCGACGTCAACAAAGGAGCTGGCCAGTGGCACCGTGACCGGCTTCGGAAGTGTCTACGTTGAAGGCGTCAAGTATGAAGATGCCTCGGTTCGAGTATCGATTGAGCACGACTCCAGTACACCGAAGAACGGCGCAGTCTCGGATGTCAAGCTTGGCATGAAGGTGGCGCTGGCCACCGACGCTCGGGGCCATGCAAATTCGGTGGTGGTTTCGTCCGAAGTCATCGGCAGCATTTCTGCGCTGGCGGCGGATGGTTTTGTGGTCGCGGGTCAAACAGTCAAGGTCTCCAGTGATCCAGCCGCACCGACCGTCTTTGATAACGTCGCCGGCCTGTCGGGTCTGGCCGTCAATGATCGAGTCGAGGTACATGGCAGCCGCGATGCGAATAACCAAATTCTGGCCACCCGTATCGAGCGCAAGGATCCGAACTCGGCCATGCTGATTCGGGTGGTGGGCACCATCGCCAGTCTCGATGCGAATGCCAGCAGCTTTAGCGTGGCGGGCTTGAATGTGAACTTCAGCGCCGCCACCCGAGTCCGGCCGCTGGGCACCGTGCTCGCCAATGGTCAGACGGTGGCGGTGTGGACCGATACCGCGCCCGCCGGCAACACCTTGAGCGCTAAGAGCATTACGCTGCGCGGCCACGGTGCCATCGCCGATGACAAGTTGCGGGTAGGGGGGCATATTCGAGCCTTGAACTTTGCTACCAAGACCTTCAAGCTGGACGGCTTTGACGTTGACGCCGCAAGCGCCAGCTTTGCCAACGGGACCGCTAGCGATCTGGCTAATGGCCGCAAGATTCGGGTTCAAGGCAAGTTTGTCACCGGCAAGCTGCTCGCCAGCGAGCTACGGTTTATTCGTGACCAGGGCGATGCAATGGTTCAGTTATCCGGCGCAATTTCCGATTTCGTTTCGGTGGCGAGCTTCAAGCTGCGCGGTGTTCCAGTAGATGCCTCAGCCCCTGGTGTTGTCTTTGCCGACGGCAGCGCCGCCAATCTCGCCGACGGCGTTGCAATCCAACTCGTGGGGCAGGTCGAAAATAACGTCGTGAAACCCAGCCGTATCGAGTTCGCCAATTCCGAAAACTCAGGGGTTCGAACGTTCTTCGGGACAGTCAGTGGTTATTCGGCAAGCACTGGTGCCTTCACGATGCTGGGTGTCAATATGAAGTTGCAAGACAGCACGACGTTTCGTCAGGGTGACGGCGGCGCAGCGAGCCGCACCGACTTCGGCAATCTCGATCGGGTTCGCGTCAAAGGTAGCTGGAGCACCGGTCTGCTGAACGTTTCGGAAGTGGTGTTTGAACCCGCATCCAGTCTGGTCATTAATCGTGTCGAAGGCGGTGTGTATGAGTTCGACGCCACGACTGGCTACTTCAAAATCAACGGAACACTCGTTACCGTCGGCAGCAGCACGGTCTTTGAGGGCAGCCGAACTAACTTGCGCAACGGCGTCAAAGTTGAAGTCGAAGGTACCTGGGTCGACGGCAGGCTGGTGGCACGCAAGGTGGAAATCAAGCGCACCGACGATTCGGTCACCGTCTCAGTTCGAGGCGAAGTCACCGACTGGGTGTCGGCGTTGGAGTTCAGGGTCGCCGGACAGCGGGTGAACGCCTCGGCGGCGCGCTTCAATAACGGCAGCGCAGCCAATCTGGCGAATGGCCGTATCGTCGAGACGCACGGCACGGTACTTGAGGGTGTCCTGAACGCCAATGAGCTAACCTTCAAGTAACGTTGACGGGGCCGCGTCTGAGCGGGATCAGGCCGACGGGGCACTCGGCTGCTGCGACTGAGCGGGATCAGGTCGGCGTGGTGCTTGGCTACGCGGCTGTCCCCCGCGTCGTCCTGGCGGC
>JANORY010001278.1:0-4788 GCA_031415535.1 Burkholderiales bacterium
GTCGGCTTCGGTACATTTGTTGTAGCCAAACGTGCAGGACGCACGGGGCGCAATCCCAGAACCGGCACTGCCATCAAGATTCGCGCTGCCAAGGTTCCAAAGTTTCGACCGGGCAAGGCCCTTAAGGACGCGATCAATTAATGCTACAATCAAAGGCTTTGGTAAATTCTTTACGTGTTGATTGCGGCAGAATAAAGCAAGAAAAAAGCAAGTGTGATCGAAGTAATGAGTGGGGTGCTTAGCTCAGTTGGTAGAGCGGCGCCCTTACAAGGCGTAGGTCGGGAGTTCGAGCCTCTCAGCACCCACCAAGCTTAGAGCATGTTGTTAGAAGTTTGCAATTTAGAAGCCGATGGAGTGGTAGTTCAGTCGGTTAGAATACCGGCCTGTCACGCCGGGGGTCGCGGGTTCGAGTCCCGTCCACTCCGCCAAAACTCAAAAGGGGCGAACGATTGTTCGCCCCTTTTTTCTTATCTGGGTGAACCATGTTCGAGTCGATTCGAAAACACCAGCGCGTTTTACAGTTTGTGCTTTTGCTGTTGATCTTTCCGGCATTTGCGCTGTTCGGCGTCTCCGGCTATGACAAATTTTTGTCGGGTACTGATGAAGTCGCTAGCGTCAAAGGCGAAGCGATTTCAAGACAGGAATTTGATCAGGCACAACGACGCCAGCTTGAAAAACTCAAACAGATGCTCGGCGATCAAGTTGATCCAAAGATGCTCGATAGTGATCTCGCCCGTAAAGAGGTGCTTGAAGGATTGGTTGCGCAAAAAGCGCTTTTGGCGGACGCGAATGAGCGAAGGGTCTCGGTGCCCGATGCCCGGCTGCGTGATGCAATTGTTTCGATTTCCGGGCTGACTAAATCCGATGGCAGCTTTGATCGTGACCAGTACAAGGCGCTGCTGACCGCGCAGGGCTTGAATGAGGCAATGTTTGAGTCACAAATGCGCCGTGATCTGGCGCTACAAGTAATACCCGAAGCGGTGGCGCAGACCAGCTTTCTGCCAACCACCGTCGCCGATCGCTTGTTGGCCTTGCAGGAGGAGTCACGCGAAGTCAGAGAACTGTTGTTCAAGGTCGAGGACTTTGAGCCGCAAGTAAAAGTAACAACTGAGCAACTGAAGAAACACTACGAAGACAATGGCCGTCAATTCGAGATTCCGGAGAGCGCGAAAATTGAATATGTCATCTTGAACCTGGACGCGCTGGCGGCGCAGATTACCCTGGATCCGGCCAAGATCAAAGAGTTCTTCGAACAAAATCGCGCCCGTTATGTAAACGCCGAGCAGCGCAAGGCGAGCCATATCTTGCTGACCGTCCCGAAAGACGCCAACGAGAAAACCAAGGCTCAGATTCGCGGCAAAATTGAAGGGCTATTGGTGCAGGCCAGGTCCGGTGCGAATTTCGCCGAACTGGCGAAAGCCAATTCACAGGATCCTGGCTCGACGAGCGAGGGTGGTGACCTGGGGTTTTTTACCTCCGAGATGATGGCTAAACCGTTCTCAGACTCGGCCTATGCCTTAAAGCCTGATCAAATCAGCGATGTCGTTGAAACTCAGTTCGGCTTTCATATCATCAAGCTCACCGGCGTAAAGCCGAAAGTCGAGCGTATGTTTGATGAAGTCAAATCTGAGATCGAGGCTGAGTACCGACGCCAGGAAGCGTCGAAGGAGTATGCCAAAGCGGCTGAGACGTTTACCAACACTGTGTATGAGCAAGCCGATTCATTCAAACCAGTCGCCGACAAACTGAAGTTAAGCGTTGCGACAGCCGACAGCATTACCCGCGGTGGTGCCGGTGCTGCGGCCAATAATCCGGCCTTGAATAATCCCAAACTGCTCGGTGCCCTGTTCTCGGCCGATTCCATAAAGAACAAGCGCAATACCGACGCGGTCGATGTGGCACCCAATACTTTGGTTTCGGCACGATTGCTTGAGCACCGTCCGGCTCAGCGCAAGGAGTTTGCAAAAGTCGAGGCCGAAGTGCGTGCCGGCTTGCTCAAAGCCGAGGCGAAAAAGCTTGCGCTGCTGGCGGGAGAGACCAAGCTGAAGGAGGCGAAGTCCGGTACTGCGGTGAGCGGATTTGCTGAACCGAAGAAGGTGCCACGTGCCGGTTCAACGACCATCGCACCGAACGCCGTCGAAGGAATTTTTCGGGCGACGGCCGACAAGCTGCCAGCGTACATTGGTGTCGATATCGGTTCGGCCGGCTACGGCCTTTATCAGATCGTCAAAGTGATTGCGGCAGACGAAAAGGCACTGGCGGATAAGCGTTCCGCATCACGTCAGCAATTTAATCAACTGCAGTCACAGCAAGACCTAAACGACTATCTGGATTCAGTCAAGGCGCGCAGCGACATCAAGCGTAATCTGTCAAAGCTAAGGGTGGCGAGCGAGTCTCAATAGTCTGGTTCCCAAAAGTTGCGACTGTTCACTCCAGCGCGAGAATCTGGCTGGCGGCTTGCTGCAGACCGCAAAGGTCCGCAGAAGAGAGTTCGATCGCTGTCGATTGATCAATTCGTTTGAAATTGCGCGCAATCGAACGGTCGTAGCTCGGGTCATAGTGGTTGCGCAACAAATCCTCCACTAATTCGTCAGTTTTTCGCTGATCGATCAATTCTTGCCAGTGTGCTAAACGAGCAGCACCGTGCAAGTCGCGGATGCTTGCGAGTTTTGATTTAAGCAAGTCCGAGTCTTCGATAAAAAACGGATATTCAGCCGCCAAATGTCGCACTCGAGTCGGCATGTCAGCATTAATCGCGATACACGGCGCAGCGCGCATGGCCTTGATCAGGGCTTCGGGAACATGGTTTTGTCCGACCTTTTTGCTTTCCGATTCAACATAAACGAGTCGCGTAGTATCAAACTGGCGCAGCCGTTGCCAGATCTGGGTTTCAAACCACTTCTGCGGCGGTTGTGGCACGTTGGGTACCGCACCCAGTACTGAACCGCGATGATTCGCCAACGATTCAAGATCGAGTACTTGGGCGCCCCGGCGTTCCAGCTCGCCCAACAGTGCGGTTTTGCCGCTGCCGGTGCGCCCGGCAATGACGCGTAGCGATAACTGGTCCGGAAGCACGGCCATTTGAAGATTGACCATTTGCCGAAACGCCCGGTAGCCGCCCGCCAGAAGACTTACCTGCCAGCCGATGCGGGCCATGATGGTCGCCAGTGCAGCCGATCGATTGCCGCCTCGCCAGCAATAAACGAGCGGCCGCCAGTCGCGATTTTCGCCGTTAAAGCGTTCTTCCAAGTGTTCCGCGATGTTGCGCGCGACCAAGGCAGCACCGATTCGTTTGGCTTCAAAAGCGCCAATCTGCTTGTAAATTGTCCCAACATACACGCGCTGCTGATCGTTCAGAACCGGTGTGTTAATGGCCCCAGGCAGATGATCGAGTGCAAACTCGGACTCACTGCGCACATCCAAAATTTGGCTGAAGCCGTCAATTCTTGACAGACATGTTTCAATGTCGAGAGATTCGGGCTCTTTCATTCAAATACAACATAAAATCGGTAAGTCGATCATACTGCACCACACATGAAAGTATTCAATCTCGCCTGTGAACACGGGCACCATTTCGAGGGTTGGTTCTCGGCGGCGAAGGATTTTGATAGTCAGTCGAAATCCGGCCTGATCGAGTGTCCGATGTGCTCGAGTAAGGTCGTCACCAAACTATTGTCGGCACCGAGGTTAAACCTGTCCGCTCATTCGGAGCCCACTGCGGTTAAGCAGAATGCGCTTGACGCACAAGATGTTTCCTCACTGTGGCTCAAAATGGCTCGGCATATGATTCAAAACAGCGAAGATGTCGGCGAACGATTTGCCGACGAGGCGCGGCGCATTCATTACAGCGAAGCGCCGACCAGGAATATCCGCGGCACTGCCAGCTCCGAGCAAGCTTCGGAACTGGCCGAGGAGGGCATCGAGGTGTTTGCATTCCCAATGCCCAAAGCATTGAAGGAACCCTTGCAGTAAGCTGCTCAGGTCCGCGCACACTCAAGCGCGATTGACGCGCTGGGCAATACGCCAGCCCTCTTGTGCCAACGGCACAGCGCGCTTGCCTGAATCGGCGGCTTCCCGGTTCGCAGCAGTGCCGTCAACGACCCGCTTCATGATGCCTTGCAGTATGGCGGCCAGCCGAAACTGGTTGTAGGCCAGGTAGAAATCCCAATGCTCGATCTTCACGCGGCCGGTTCTTCGACTGTAGGCCGCCTTATAGTCATGTTCGCTCGGAATACCCAGCGCATTGATGTCCAGCCCCTTGATGCCTCGAAAGTTTTCGGGGTCAATGTGGTAGCCCATGCAATGATAGGAAAAATCGGCGAGTGGATGGCCAATCGTCGAGAGTTCCCAATCAAGGATGGCCTTGATCTTCGCCTCCTTGTGATCAAAGATCAGGTTATCAAGCCGGTAGTCACCGTGCACGATTGAGGTTTCATCGCCTTCCGGGATATTGCGGGGCAGCCACTCAATCAGTTGGTTCATTGCCGGAATACTCTGTGTCTCAGAAGCCAGATACTGCTTGCTCCAGCGCGAGATTTGGCGGGCAAAGTAGTTGCCGGGACGGCCGAACTCGGCAAGCCCGATGGCTTGATAATCGACCTGATGCAGCGTCGCCAGGACGCTGTTCATTTGATCGTAGATCGCGGCCCGCTCCTGGTTCGACAAGCCAGGCAAACCCTGTTCCCAGAGTACCCGCCCTTCGACGTTATCCATAATGTAGAACGCTCGGCCAATCACCGCTTCGTCTTCACACAAGCAATAAACGGCCGGCACCGGCACCTCGGTGTT
>JANORY010001279.1:0-2328 GCA_031415535.1 Burkholderiales bacterium
ACCTTCCACAGTAATTCCAAAATTATAGGCTAGCGGCAGACCTGCACCCGGCTGACCTCGGCCAGTGCAAGGGTCGAACTAGCGTTCTGCTCAGCCTGGTTTGCCAGGCAGCCAGTTCAAGCTGGCCAGCAATTCTCGCCATTGATCGTTCGAACATTGATCCTTGACCAGCAGAAAGCGCTGCACCTTGATATGCAGCTCAGTACTGGAGATATCAAGTCCCAGTAGCGGCCCGACCCGGGTCCAATTGACAATCTCTATGTCGAAATCCGGGGCGCGACCTTTCAGTCGTGCCCGCCAGCGCCTGACAGGCGTCGGCAGCAGACCGATCAGCTCGAACACCTTCGGTCGCGTGCTGCGGTACCAGGAAATCGCCAGGCATAGTGCGAGCAGAACAACGGCACCCCAGACATAGGGGGCGAGCGGATGACTGCGCAATTGCCAACCGGTCAGCAGCAATCCGGCGAGGCCGAGCAGGTAAACCGCAGCAACTAGTATCGGCAAGAGTCTGGAGCGACGAAACTCGATCAAAGGAGTCTCGAGTCCATTGAGCTGCTAGACGCGGCGAAACACCAGCGTGCCGTTGGTGCCGCCAAAACCGAATGAATTTTTGATCGCGACATCGATGCGCATCGGTCTGGCTACATTGGCGCAGTAGTCGAGGTCGCATTCCGGATCTTGGTTGAAGATGTTGATGGTCGGCGGAGAAACCTGATCATGCACCGCCATGACGGTGAAGACCGATTCAATGCCGCCAGCACCGCCCAACAAGTGGCCGGTCATTGATTTGGTGGAATTGACGACGATTTTTCGAGCGGCCGATTCACCGAGCGCCAGCTTGATGGCCTCGGTTTCATTTTTATCGCCGAGCGGTGTCGAGGTACCGTGCGCGTTCAGGTAGGTGATTTCATCCGGATTCACACCGGCGCTGCGCAGCGCCATGCCCATGCAGCGGCGCGGTCCGTCGGTGCTGGGCGCGGTAATGTGATTGGCATCGCCGGTCATGCCAAAGCCGGATAACTCGGCATAAATTCGCGCACCGCGCGCCTTGGCATGCTCGTATTCCTCAAGCACCATGACGCCCGCGCCCTCACCCAGCACAAAGCCGTCGCGGTCCTTGTCCCACGGCCGCGATGCCGTGGTCGGATCATCGTTGCGGGTCGACAGCGCCCGCATCGAAGCGAAGCCGCCAATACCCAGCGGCGAGATGGTTGACTCGGCACCGCCGGCGATCATGACATCGGCGTCGCCATACTCGATCATGCGGCCGGCCAAACCGATGCAATGCAAGCCGGTGGTGCAGGCCGTGACAACGGCAAGATTCGGACCCTTGACGCCGGTCAGGATCGATAGTTCACCGGAGATCAGATTGATGATCGAACCGGGCACAAAAAACGGTGAGATTCTACGTACGCCGCGATTCAAATACTCGGAATGTTGGTCTTCGATCAGCGGCAGGCCACCGATGCCTGAGCCGACCATGACACCAATGCGATCCGAGTTTGCATCATTGACCTCAATCGCGCTGTCCCGAAATGCTTGCAGTCCAGCGGCGATGCCGAAGTGAATAAAGGTGTCAAAGTGACGCGCCTCTTTGGCTGGCATGTAGGCCGAGATGTCGAAGCCCTTGACTTCGCCGGCGAATTGCACCGGCATGTGGGCGACATCGAAGCGGGTGACTCGGGCAATGCCGGAGGTACCGGCCAGCGCGTTGGTCCAGGCGCTTTTGAGGTCATTACCGATCGGTGAAACAATACCCAGGCCGGTAATGACGACGCGACGACGGCTCATCAAATTACTCGCAGACAATCAATGCAGTTCGGGCAGAGGTCATCGACCGCTGACTTCAGGCCTTGCTATGACTCTTGACGTAGTCGATTGCATGTTGGACAGTGGTGATTTTCTCGGCCTGCTCGTCAGGAATTTCGGTCTCGAATTCGTCTTCGAGCGCCATGACCAGTTCGACCGTATCAAGTGAGTCCGCACCCAGATCATCGATGAACGAAGACTCGGCCTTGATCTCGGCTTCATTCACGCCCAGTTGCTCGGCGACGATCTTTTTAACGCGTTGTTCGATGTTTTCCATTCTGACTCCTGAAGCTTTGAAGAGCGTAAAACCCAAGCCATCCCCGGCTGGGGCGCGATTGTAACAGCATCATTCCATGTACATGCCGCCGTTCACATGCAGCGTGACCCCGGTTATATAAGCGGCCTTGGGCGAGGCCAGGAAGGCGACGCTGGCGGCAATCTCGTCGGCCTGGCCCAAGCGACCCAACGGAATCTGCGCCATCAAAGTGGCAGTCTGTTGTTCGCTCAAGGATCTGGTCA
>JANORY010001280.1:0-1667 GCA_031415535.1 Burkholderiales bacterium
CGGCCATCGTTCCGATTGTTTTGCTGCCCAATTTGTTGATGCGCTCGGCTATTTCATCTATCGCTTCTTCGAGTTGCCGGTATTGATTTTCGAAAAGTTTGTGCAATTCCATGAAGCTCTCGCCCGCCACATTCCAATGGAATTTTCGGGTTTTTGTATAGAGCATCATGTTGTCAGCAAGGATGACGGAAAGGAGCGAGGTGACCTGTTCGAGGTTTTTTTCGGAGATGCCGATATTCACTTTCATGATTGTCTTTTTTTAGAAATGATTGGTGGGAGTTTGAGTTTCAGTTTGAGTTTTACAAACGGCGGCATCGTGTCGCCGAGCAGAAAACCCCAGGGTTTGAGCGGTTCAATGCGGTCGAAAATCAGTTTCAGGATGGCCATCAGCGGGATGCTCAAAAACATCCCCGGAATGCCCCACAACGCCGCACCCAGAATGACGGCGAGCAGGCTGACGAGTGCATTCAATTTCACTTTCGAGCCGATGATTCTCGGCACGATGTAGTTGTTGTCAATCAATTGAATGATGAGGTAAAGCACCCCCACATAAAGCATGAAAACAGGTGATTTTGTTATCAGTGCAATAGCCATGATTATCACCATCGCAACAAGTCCGCCGATATACGGGATGATATTGAGCAACGCCGCCAGAATGCCGAGCAACAGCGCGTATTCAATGCCGAGCAACAGCAGGCCCATCGAATTCAGGGTGGCGATTATGGCAAATTCGGCAAACAGCCCGACGAGGTAATTTTGAATGATGCCCTTTGTTTCGGTCAGTATTTCGCTCACTTTTTCGGCGTTGGCAACCCCGCAGATTCGATGGACAAATTCAATCAGATGCGGCTGGTAAAACAGTATCATGAAGACATAAACCGGAGTCAGTAAAACCGTAGCCAGCACGCCGCCCATCGTGGTCAGGGTCAGGCCGATTACCGGGCCGCTGTTATTGATGAGGTCGCTTTTGGTGTCGGCAATCCACGCGTTGATTTTGCGCGAAGGGATGCCGAAGCTGTCAGATGCCCAGCCAATTCCCTGGTTGACCAACGCCTGCAGTTTGGCGGTCAATGTCGGCCACGCCTCGCTCAGCAGGCTTGCCTGCGAGCATAGCAGCACGACAAACGCAAGAATTATCAGCGTCGCAATTGTCAGCACAATCAGGATGGATAATGCCCGGCTTATTTTTCTGGATGCCAGGGAGTTGACTGCCGGGCTGAGGGCGATGGCAATAATGCCCGCATAAATCAGCGGCAGCAGGAAATCCTGCGCCAAAAAAAGGATGCTGAAAAACAGATAGAACCCGACGAGCAGCAGGCTTATTTTTGCATAAAACGGCAGGTTGAAAGCTGTTTTCATATCAGGTCCACAACACATTTCTTCGGTCGATGTCGTGGCCGTCGTGGCCGTCATGGCCGTTTTCAGGAGCTTTGACGGCCCGTTTCCGTTTGAGGAGTTTCAACACGCCCGTTGCTGCCGACTTGACAAATTCAGGATGTCTGGCCACGAGATTGGTAATGCCAAACATCAATGCCGTGCCAATCAGCCGTTTAATCGGGCTGTGCGAAATGCCGGTAAAAACCGCTTTCGTGAGATAACCCGTGCCCAAACCGACGGCAGTATTCAGCAGATTGCCTTTCAATTCGCTCGATGCAGCTACCTGGCTG
>JANORY010001281.1:0-10049 GCA_031415535.1 Burkholderiales bacterium
GAAGTAGATTTGCAGGGTGTAAGCCAGCATGCCGGTCCAGGCGATGGCAAAATTCGCTGGTTGACCAACCAATACACCCGCAAAGAACGCGTCTGCATAGGTGCCGAGCGGATCAGCGATCAGTAGCTTCTTGCACAGGCCAAAAACAAAAATTACGATGCCCAATGCAATCTGATCAAAGTCTGGCAGATAAGTTTTCGGCGATCGAAACTGCGGCATCATTTGGGCATGATGCAGCACTGGCCCGGCAATCAGGTGCGGGAAATACGTTACAAACAACAGGTAGTGAACAAAGCTGCGTTCGCGTACCTTGCCCTGCCAACAGTCAACCAGGAAGGCGATTTGCGTAAAGGTATAAAAGGAAATTCCGATCGGCAGAATCACCGACAACGCCGTCCATGGCTGAAAGCCGAATGTGCCCAAAGCAGCATTGGCGTTATCAATAAAAAAGTTGATGTATTTAAAGAACCCCAGCAGGGCAAGATTAAGCACCAGCACCCAGGTCAATTCGGCGCGCGGCGTCGTTATGCCGCTAAGGCGAGACTGCTCGGCTTGTAAGCTCAATCGCATGCCGACCCAATAGTTCAAGCAGATCGAGCCGAGCAGCAGCGGTAACGCCGCAACACTCCACCAGCCGTAAAAAAACAGCGATGCAAGCCCAAGCCAAACGCAGGCTCCACGAGGATTGCGCCGGCCGATAAGGAAATATCCCGCCAGTGCAATCGGCAGGAAAGCGAACAGGAATATCCAGGAGTTAAACAGCAAGATCGCGCCGTTAAAGTGCTATTGGGCCGAGTCTAGCAAACGTAACGAAAAGCAACTCAAGGCAGATAATTTCGGAGCGGGACACTGGCTTGACCTGCCGAGGCCAGGGTAGTTATGATTGGATTCCCCAGGTAAAACCGCAGGTGAGCCACATTGAGCGCAATCACAATCACTCCGATTCGCAATAAGGTGTTTGGTGCCGTTGCCACTGGCGTTGCGCTTCGCGACCTTGACGACGCGGATTTCGCCACCCTCCAGGCGGCCTTTCTGAAATACGGACTGCTGGTTTTCCCAGAACAATTTCTGACCGACGCAGAGAACATTGCATTCGGCAATCGTTTTGGCGAACTCGAATTCGGTGCCTCTCCGCTTGCCAATCAGGAACGGCACAAAGACGGCTCCCTAGGCAAAGTTTTCGAAGTGAACACCAAGCGGATGCGCTCGCACATTGGCAATGAGGGTTGGCACACCGACTCGACCTACAAGTCGTGCAGCAGCAAGTGCGCCATGCTGTCGGCGATCGTGGTGCCTGACGAGGGTGGTCAGACCGAGTTCGCCGACCTGCGCGCAGCCTATGCGGCCCTCGATGACGATATGAAGACACGGGTCGAAAGCCTGAGCGCCTACCATTCAATCCAGTTTTCGCAGGCCAATGACCTTGGCGATTTTCCGCCGCAAGACTCGGCCACCAACTACCACGGCGAGGCCTACCTGCGGCCGCTGGTCAAAACACATCCTGAGACCGGTATCAAGAATCTGTTTGTAGCGCGCCATGCCTTCGGGATTCCAGGTCTCGGTCGGATGGAGAGCCGTGCATTGATCAAAAGCCTGATTGAGTTTGCGGTTGCCGACCCATCGCGGGTCTACAAACATCAGTGGCAGGCCGGTGAAACGATACTTTGGGACAATCGTGCGCTGTTGCATCGGGCCATGCCGTACGACTACTCGAAACCGCGCGTGCTGATCGGAACCCGCATCGCAGGGGATCCGGCCTCGGAACTCGCCTACTACCCGTCCGATGCGCGGGCTCAAGTTGGGCGAGAGGTTCTGGCAGCAGAGCTTGTGCTGTTGCGTCAGGAAACGGCGGGCAAACGGTTTCATGAAGCGGCCGAGCCGCTCGCAACTTGAGCATGCTTAAACGCTAGCGGCTGCAGTGGCCGATCTCGACTGGCAGCGGTTCCAAAACGCTGCGCGTCGTGGTTACCAGGCGTTCGAACTGCTGCCCAGGGCACGACACATAGCGGACTGCCTTGCCGAGGTTCTGCCAGCGCACTTTCCAACTGCGGGATAGCTGAATTGGATTACGACGTCATTATCATTGGGGCTGGTATCTCGGGGATGTTCCAGTTGTACCGCCTACGCGAACTTGGATTGCGGGTCAGAGTATTTGAGACCGGCTCCGGCGTCGGCGGCACCTGGTACTGGAACCGCTATCCGGGTGCGCGCTTCGATTCCGAGAGTTACTCCTACGCCTATTCTTTCTCACAAGCACTCTTGGACGAGTGGGACTGGAGCGAGCATTTCGCGGCGCAACCAGAGACGGAGCGCTACCTGAATTATGTTGCCGACAAGTTCGATCTTCGCCGCGATATCCAATTTGCCAGCCGGGTCAACGCGGCGACCTATGACGAGACGACGCGGTGTTGGAACATTACCTTGGATGACGGCAGGCAATACCGCTCAAGATTCGTCGTGATGGCCGTTGGGCCTCTGTCGGCACCGACGCTGCCGCGGATCGACGGTGTCGCAGCATTCAAAGGCCAATCCTTCCATACCGCGCGTTGGCCGAAGACACCCGTGAGCTTCGCAGGCAAGCGGGTTGCAGTGCTCGGTACTGGCGCGACCGGCGTGCAGACAATACAGGAAGTAGCAAAGACTGCGGCGCATCTCACCGTGTTCCAACGCCGTCCCAACTGGTGCACGCCACTGCACAACCGCAAGATCAGTCCTGACGAGATGGCGACTC
The DNA here is from genome assembly GCA_031415535.1 of Burkholderiales bacterium. Classification (GTDB taxonomy): domain Bacteria; phylum Pseudomonadota; class Gammaproteobacteria; order Burkholderiales; family Burkholderiaceae_E; genus JANLTP01. The sequence goes on from JANORY010001281.1 coordinate 2,732, forward strand.
TCAGAGCCGGTTATCCTGAAATGTTTCGCCGCTGCCAGGAAACGGCGGCTTGTTTTATCCATACGACCGACCCGCGCGGCACGTTTGAGGTCAGCGAAGCCGAACGTTTGGCATTTTGGGAGCAGCAGTATGCCTCGCCCGGTTTCGGTATTTGGTTGGGCAATTTCCGTGACATCCTGACCGATCGCGCTGCGAACAAACTCATTTCGGATTTTGTCGCGTCCAAAATTCGTGAGCGGGTGAAAGATCCGAAGGTCGCCGAGTTGCTTGTTCCGACGGACCATGGGTTTGGTACCCGTCGGGTTCCGCAGGAGACCCATTATTACGAAGCGTACAACCAGCCCAATGTTCAACTGGTCAGTATCCTGGAGACGCCGATTCGGCGCGTGACCGAAACCGGTATACAGACGAGTGTTGCGCACCATGAATTCGACATCATTATTTATGCCACCGGCTTTGATGCGATTACCGGCAGTTTCGATCGCATCGATATCAGCGGTGTTGCCGGGCAGAAGCTAAAAGACAAGTGGACAGGCGGGCCGTCAACCTTCGTGGGCGTGATGGTCGAAGGCTTCCCCAACCTATTTATGGTGATGGGACCACACACTGCGCTGGGCAATATTCCTCGCAGTATTGAGTACAACGTGCAATGGGTAGCTGAGCTCATTGGCTATATGCGCCAACGTGATCTGACTTGCGCCGAGGCGCGCCCGGAGGCGGTGGCCGAATGGACCGGCTTTGTCATGAAAAAGGCTGAAGGGCTTTTGGCAAATGAAGTGGACTCATGGATGACGGGTATCAACCAGAACGTCGAAGGCAAACAAGTTCGCACGACGGTTCGCTACAGTGGCAGCGCGCCAGACTATCGAAATTGGTGCGACGCAGTGGCGGCGGGGGGTTACCAAGAGTTGAAGATGGGATGACACCGAGTTGCGCAGACGGTGCTCGACCACCGGCAACCAGAATGACAGAACTCTTCTGGATTTTTCGTTGGGCCGTGTGGACGACACCGAAGCCAAGGATGCCTGACTGGCACTTCCCCTCCAAAACGGGCGTCGAAGGCGTAGCAATCCATGCAGGTCGCTCATGCTCCAAATTGCGGCGGGCAGCGTAGCCGACCAACCTGAACGTCCACTCGCACGGTGTGTGCTGGGCGGTGTTTATCGAAGCAGCACCGATCATGACTTTAATTGCTCGTCCTGCCTCTATGCTGGATCGTCGAGCCAGCAACACGGTTCACGTCAAACGAGCGGCCAGTGCCGAGTCCATCGTAGGCACTAAACTAGGATCAGGCTCGAATCCAATCGGCAGATAGAACGCACGCTGTACGTCGAGCAGGCGCTTTGAGGCGTCAAGCACCAGGCGCTCGATCGGCGTGCGCAGGCTGGGCTGAGCATTCGTAACACTGCGCACCAGGGCGCTGATTGCCGACGTCAAGGGCCCGAGTGCGGCGCGAATCTTCACAAGCGCAACACTTGTATCCTCGCACAAGGGCACCGCTGCAACCACCGCAAGAGCAAGCCGTTGCTGTATCTGCGCCAGTGGCGATTGCGTTTGCGTTGACGGTTGCATTTGCGTGAGAATGCTTTGTGCCAGCGCGGTGTAGTGCCACAGCTCGTATCGCTCTCGATCGGATTGATAATGCAGGCGTTCGCGCAAAAATCCGAGGTAACGTGACACTAATCGGAGTTGTTCGGTCGCCAGCGGGTTGCTGGCGTCAATCGCTGGCGCAACCACTTCGTCGAGCGCCTTGATTGCCGCGCGTAAGCCGTTATCGGTGTGGTCAGCCATTGTTTACCCCGTCCGACTAGAGTACTTCTTCCAACGCACGGCGCAGTGGTTCGGCAAAGCTGTAGCCCGCCGCGCCCGCCCAAGCCAGCACGATGTCTTGGTGCGATTTACCCAATCGCACCACACGGTAACCGGTGGCAATCGTTGAGACCACCAGTTGATAGCAGTTAAAGATCTCGAAGTAGCGCAGGCGTTTTGGATCCAAGGTAAAGCCAGACGCTTTCTCGTATCGCTCGAAAAACTCTTCGCTCGGCAAAAGTCCACAAACCAGGAACGTCTGGAGGTCCTCGGCGAAGTGTCCAAAGGGATAGGCTGCGGCCCAGGCCAAATCACGATGGCGATCGCCAAGACTGGCACGCTCCCAGTCCAATACTGCGGTGATCTGCCCGTCACTTTCGTCAAACAAAAAATTGCCGCTACGGTAATCACCATGCACCACGCTGACGTCATCGAGCACCGGCAGATTGCGCTCAAGCCAATTGGCGGCAACCTCGACCAGGGGTATGTCTTCGCCGCGATCCTCTTCCCAAACTCGCCGCGCCCGGTTCAACTGCCATAAATTGGTGTCACTTGATCCCACCGAAGGCTGATTAAAAGCGGACAGTTCGGTGCCGGAATAATCGAAGCGGTGAATCTTCGCCAGTACGTCAACAAACTGTGGCGCAAGGCGGCGACGCAGCTCGGGCCCGAAGTTTGTGCCGGTACCGGAGATCTGACCGCCTTGCAGGGTCCTTGGCTTGGTGACCCCGGGCGCGAACGCGTAGATCAGCGCCGGTTCGGGAAACCAACTGCCATGCTCGTCGATCCAGAAGACCTCGGGTACTGGCAGCGTTCCCGAAAACGCTTTGAGCATTTGGAATTCGCGCAATCGGCTGGTCGAATTCATCGATTCCGACGGCTCCATCCGGATCACCAGACGGGTTTGAGCGTGGGTCTCCGAGCGCACAGCGGCGGGTGCCGCGTGGCTATGCAAGGTAAAGCCCATTTGAATTTTCGAAGCGCCACCCGCCAGCCAACGTTGATCGGTGATTTCAAACGGACGATCTAGATGAGCCCGCAGGAATTCTATAAGGCAGGCACTGATCTGAGCCAGGGTCAGGGTTCGAAACGGCGGGCCGCTGCGCCGCTGCATCTTGCGAGTCAGCATCGCATCGATTTCGCGTTCGGTTGGAAAACGCGCCCGCATTTGCTCAATAAAGGCGGGATCGGGTTGATTACGCTGCGCTTCACCAATGTCAAACGGGGCCATTGCATGGGCCAGAGCGTCGGCAAGGGGGTCGACATGGGCGTGGACAGAAAGGGGATCGTTCAACATTTTTTTGCCGGCAGAGGGTGACCCTGCTTTTGATTGTATGCTAGCGTATCACTTATCATTGCACTTGGCCAAACCCCTCATGAAGCAGCTTTTACTGATTCGACACGGCCTGCCGCACGAAGGGCATCCGACTCGCCCCCACGATCCACCGCTACATCATGACGGTCACCGACAAGCCGCACGATTGGCAGAGGCACTGATTGGCGAAGGGGTCGATCGCATTGTCTGCAGCCCGCAGCAGCGGTCCATAGACACGGCAGCGCCGCTGGTGGCGCTGACCGGTTTGCAGCTCGAGGTCTATGACGGTCTGGCCGAAATTGATCGCTTGACCAGCCGCTATCGTTCGGCCGAGACCATCCGCGCCGAGGGGCCAGAGCGCTGGGCCGAGTTCGTGGCTTCGCCGGCTAAATTCATGGGACTCGATCCGATTGTCTATCGCGACACTGTGGTGGCGACCTTGTGCGATATCGTGCACAACCCGCGTGGCAGTCGGGTCGCAGTTTTCAGTCATGGAATGACCATAAAGACGATGATCTGCGCGGTGCTGGGCCTTAACGACAATGGCTTCTCGCTGTTTTCAACCGGGCATTGCTCGGTGAGCCGCTTAGTGAGCGTTGATCCGAATGACCGCGCACCGCACGCTCATCAATCGGACCTCGCCGCTCCAGAGACCCCTCGGCCGGCACCTCGAATGAAAATCGAAAGCGTTAACGAATCCCTGATTGGAAGCCGCGATGATCAGCGCTAGTGACCTCGAATACCACACGCCGGCGAGTGCTGATCACGAATGGGCCGAGACTTATTTTTTGCCAATTCCGCTGCCTCACGAGCACTTGTTTGTCCAGGTCTATGTCGTGGTTCGGCCAAAGATCGGTGTCATGACCAATGACATCGTGGTCTACAGCGCGCTCGCCGACAACCGCTTCGAGATGGCCTATCTCGATATTTATCAGCATCTGCCGGCACCCAAACGTTTCTCTGATATCGATTCGCCCAGCGGCCTGAAGATCAAGGCCATCAACCCGCCCAAGGACTATCGGATCGACTACATCGGCTATGACGACACCGAACTGCATGTCGATTGGAAAGGCATCATGGAGCCTTGGGATATTCACGACGCCAGCCACAGTCCAAAAACCTACGCGAACGACGCCGAGCGGCTGGCGAATACCTCAATGGGTTCGGGTTATCGCGGCCACTTCGATATGCACGGCCGAATTACTGGCACCTTGACGTTGCGCGGCAAACAATATGCGGTCAATGCGATTGATCGGATGGACCACAGTTGGGGCGAGCGCAACGAGATGACCGTGCCCAGCATGAACTCGATCTCGATCACGATTGGCGAGCACTTCGCGCTGCGCCTGCTCGCCAAGCTCGATGTCAATGCACCGACTGCGACCGCGCAAAAATTCGCGCACGGTTACGTGTTGGACCACGGCAAGCTATTGCCCTTGACCGGCATGGAACTGCTCACCACCCGCGCCGGTAGCATCGTCACCGGCATGCTCCTTGAGGTCACCGATATCAGCGGCAGGACGTTCTCGCTGCAAGGCTCGGCCGATGTTGGCGCGCCGTGGATGGCCTATGGCGGCTCGGTCTGCTGGAATTCAATGATGCGCTGGACCATGGACAGCCAGGTCGGGCACGGCATCGTCATGGAAAATCTCTCGTTCCGCGATTTGCAGCGCAGCCGTGGGCGAACCTGGGCCGATCTGCCGGCAACATTCAGCGGCTGATTGACTAACGCTCCAAAGCGATCCGTCCAAACGGATGGGTGCTGCTCACGCCGCCGTCGACCGCGAACGCCTGGCCGTTCACATACGAGCCGTCGTCGCTGGCGAGGAAGGCCACCGCCGCCGCGATCTCATGCGCCTGGCCCGCGCGCTTTAGCGGATTGACCTGGCCGATTTTGCCCTCGACGCCGCGTGCCCTGGCCTGATCGAACATGAACCGCGTCATCTTGGTTTCGATCAGCCCTGGCAGAATCGCGTTGACCCGCACACCGGTGCCAGACAGGGCGTTGGCCGCACACTGCACCAGATTGTTCAGCGCCGCTTTGCTGGCGCTATAGGCAATCGCGCCGGCGTTTGCTCGAAGTGATGCGATCGATGAGGTCACCAGGATCGAACCGCCGCCATGGGCACTCATATGGCGGCCGGCGTACTTGATCGCCAACATCGGCGCGATGACGTTGGCACGCATAACCTCTTCCCATTCGGCGACGGTCTGTTCGAACAAGGGCGTGTTGTAGCCGGGTACACCGGCGTTCGCGAAAAATACCTCAAGTCCGCCAAACTCGGCGACACAACATTCGACGATTGCCGCGACGGTGGTCTCGACGTTTACGTCGGACATCAGACCGATCGCTATGCCACCGTCGGCGCGAATCAGCGCCACCGTCTCGTCGATGTTGTCCTGCGATCGTCCGACCGCCAACACTTTGGCGCCCTCGGCCGCCAGGCGCAGCGCGCTAGCTCGGCCGATGCCACTACCCGCGCCGGTGACGACCGCGCGCTTGCCGCTTAATCGATTCATAGGTATTAACTTCAAGGTTTACCGATCGCGTCACACTTTGGCCTGCGCAAGCATCGCTTGCAGTTTGAACTTCTGCACCTTGCCGCTGGCGGTGCGCGGCAAGTCGTCAATGATCTCGATGCGTTCGGGCCAATACTGTTTGGCGACTTTGCACTGTGCCATATAGGCCTGCACAGCGATCAGATCAAGCGTATGCCCAGGACGTAAGGCGAGAAAAGCGCAGCCGCGCTCACCGAGCCGCTCGTCAGGGTAACCGACCATCGCCGCAGCCATGACGAGCGGATGCTTGTAGAGCAAATTTTCGATTTCGGGCACTGGAATGTTCTCGCCGCCACGGATGATCACGTCCTTGGTGCGGCCGTTGATTCGGATATAGCCGTCGTCGTCCATGCGCGCCAGATCGCCGGTATCGAACCAGCCGTCATCGTCAAAGGCGGGCAGATCGGCACGCTTGAAGTAGCCGCGAAACATCTGCGCGCCGCGAACCAGCAGCCGGCCGGTCTCGCCAGCACCGAGCGGCTTGCCATCGTTGTTAACGACTCGAACATCAACGCCATCCAGCGGTCGGCCGTCGGAGTTCGCCGATTTCTCCGCGGCGCGCGCCGGCTCGGTCAGGGTACTCGACAGCGATTCGGTCATACCCCACAACGAACAGACTGTCAGCGCAAGTTCTTTGAGCGCGCGCTCAATCAGCACCGGCGGAATCGGCGCGCCGCCACACAGGAACAGGCGCAGTTTCGACGGCCGTGGCAGGCCGGCGGCGACCGCCTCGCAAATGTCGAGCAGAAAAGGCGTCGACGCCGCCAAGTAGGTTACGCCTTCATTGGCCATCAACGCCACGCCACGCTTCGATTCCCAAACGTCTTGCAGAATCATCGTGCTGCCGAGCCGAATCGACTGCATCATGATTGCGGCGTAGCCGGTCATATGGCCAAGCGGTGTTGCCCCCAACAGAACATCATCGTCACGCAAACCAAAGCGTCCGGCCAATCCGTTCAGGCAAGCGATCAAGGTGTTTGAGCTGTGCATCACGCCCTTCGGAGATCCGGTAGTGCCCGATGTGAACATCAGCACCGCCAGATCATCGGGTTGCTGGGCCGCCTTGCTGCGATCCGACTCGAACGGGACTACCGCAGTGCCGCCGAGCAGGCATTGCTCAAAGCTGTCCGGTCCATCGCCACCGACGGCAATCACCCGCGCCAAATTCGGCAAAGATGTACGCAGGCTGCGCGCCATCGCGACATAGTCAAACCCACGAAACACACTCGGCACAATCAGCAGTTTGGCCTCGCAAAATCCAACCATATAACCGACTTCGCGCTCACGAAAAATCGGCATCAATGGATTGACCACCGCGCCAATGCGCACACAGGCCAGCGAAATCACGACGAACTCCCACCAATTGGGCAACTGCACCGAAACGATGTCGGCGCGGCCAATGCCGATCGCGCGCAGTGATCCCGCCGCGTGGTCGACCATTGAACCCAGTTCGCGGTAGCTGATGCGACTCAAGCCATCGCGATCGGCGCGGTGCGCCACAATCGCGGTCTTTTCGGGGGTCCGTGCAATGGCTTCGTGCAAGAACAGATCGACGGTTTGGTCGGCCCAAAATCCGCCAGCGCGAAAGGCTGCCTCACGCTTGGCAATGTTAGATTCATCAATCAACGGTAATCA
>JANORY010001282.1:0-2718 GCA_031415535.1 Burkholderiales bacterium
GCAGCCATCGATCGTCTGGGCTTGGGCTATAGCGCCGTGGCGGCTCTGAATCCGAAGATTGTGTACTGTGCCGCCACTGGTTACGGCCAGGACGGCCCGGACAAGGACAAGCCGGCGTTTGACGACGTCATTCAGGCCGGCTGTGGCATGGCTGCGCTGAACGGCCACGCCAGCAACATACCGGACTATGCACCGACCCTGCTGGCTGACAAGACCTGCGGGTTAGCACTTGCCAATGCAGTGCTCGCGGCCTTGTTTCATCGCGAACGCTGCGGCAACGGCCAGTATGTTGAAGTCCCCATGCTCGAAACCATGACCGCATTCACCATGGCCGAACATATGGGCGGGCTGACCTTCGATCCACCGACCGCCAAGGCAGGTTATGCGCGCCTGTTGGCCGGCGGCCGAAAACCAGCGCCGACGCGCGACGGTTTTATCGCCATGCTGCCGTACACAAGCGATCATTGGGAGGCCTTGTTCGAGCATGTCGGCCGGCCGGATCTTGCAAAAAAATATAACCTGTCAGATCGCTATCAGCGCAATGCGCGCATCGTCGAGCTGTATGCCGACCTGGCGCACATAACCGGCCAGATGAGCACCCAGGAATGCCTGGAGATCTGTGCCAAGCTGGATATTCCAGCCACCCGCATCTACGGCATTGACGAGTTACAGCAACACCCGCATCTCGTGGCGGTGGGATTATTCGAGGCTGGGCAACATCCGATCGTGGGAGCCATGGTCAGCATTCGGCCAACCACCAAATTTTCGGCGTCGCCAGCGCAACTGCGATTGTTTGCGCCAGTCTTGGGTCAGCATACCCGGGAGGTCTTGCGCGAGGCGGGCTTCGATGACGCCGGCATTGCACAACTGCAGCAGGACAAGGTGATCAAGACCGCCAGCAGCCCATGAGTACTCTGCCAGAAATTAACGGCTTTCGCTAAGGCTGCTTGCCCGCCTTGCCCCGATCAGTATTCGGTTTCCAGACCAGACCCAGCAGTTCCTCGCCGTTCTTGTACGCAATTCGCTCGGCCAGCGCGCTGGGTAGCGCCTGCAGCCAGCCGCGTGAATAACGGGCATGTTCGCCGATATAGTGCAGACGCTCGAGCGTGAAGGTATCGGTGCCCAGCATGAAACGATCCGGATACTGCTGGAACACTTCAAGCCACTCGGCATTGACCTTGCCGTCGCCGCCCATGTCGGTTCGGTAGGCCAGATCACACCACAGGTTCTTGTACTTACCGAGCATTTCGTTGACCACACCCGGCGCATCAAAGCCTGCATGCGCCCAGAGCACTCGTACCGTCGGATCCTGTTTGATCAATCGCTCGATCGCGTCACGATCGGAGTGTGCATGCAACAAGATGTTATGTTGGCGGGCAAGTTTGACCACCTTGCGCATGACCTCATGGTCAGCATTCGCACCATACAGATGAAATTCGCCGATCGCCGCGTAGCGATATTTTTTGAGGCGCGCTTCGAGTTCAGCAAGCACTTCAACGTCACGATACCAGGTCGGCACATCTTCACGCTTGCGATAGGGCCGCAAACTCGGAATGATCAGATCGGGTGCCAGCGCATAGAGCTTCTGCGCGCCATCGTCGATCGATCCGGGTGCCATCGCACCCGACACCAGCGCGCGCTTGAGTCCAGCCTTCAGATGTTGTCGAATGCGGGATTGCGGCGTGAAGTCCTGCGTGACCATCAGCGCACCTTTAGTCAACGCAGCTTGTGAACTCGCCGGCATCGTGTAGTGTTTGGCTAGGCGATTTCTCGCCGCACGATCGCAGCACCGGCACACATCGCCTGCAGTTTGCCGAACGCCACCGCACGCGGCAAATATTTCATGCCGCAATCCGGCGCGACCAATAATCGATCGGGCGTCACTTGCTTGAGTGCCGCCCGAATACGCTCGGCGACCGCTTCCGGAGTTTCGATGTTCGCATCATTCAGATCGATCACGCCGAGCATGATCTGTTTGCCGGGAAGCTGCGCGAGTACGCCAAGATCAAGTTTGGGTTGCGCCGCTTCGATCGAAATTTGTCGCGCCACCGTGCCCGATAACTCGCCGAGAAACGAATAGCCGCTCGGCTTCTTGGCACCGATCAGGTGGGCATAGCCAAAGCAGACATGGACCACCGATGTGACCTGCACGCCTTGCAGCGCGCGATTGATCGCTGCAACGGCGTAGGCGCGCGCCGCCCCCGGATCATTGCGCAGCCAGGGTTCATCGAGCTGAATCACGTCGGCACCGGCCGCCTGCAAATCGAGCAATTCAGAATTGACGGCCTCGGCCAGCGCCATGGTCAGCGCTTGTGGATCGCGGTAATAGTCGTCCCGACACTGCTGCGCCATCGTGAACGGACCCGGCAGCGTTATCTTGATCTTGCGATCGGTGTTGGCGCGCAAGAATTGCACGTCGCGCACTTCAACTGGACCGGTTCGCACAACCGGGCCAATCACCCGCGGCAGTTTGCTGACGCGACCACTGGCCAAGGTCACGAGATGCGGATTCTCAATGTCAATACCGGCGAGCGAATTGGCAAACCGGTTTGAATAACTCTCGCGGCGGATTTCGCCATCGGTAATGATGTCCAGCCCGGCGCGTTCCATATCGCGAATCGCCAGCAGGGTCGCGTCGTCTTGCGCTTGCTCGAGATACGGCTCAGCGACCCGCCACAGGTCGGGCGCACGCACGCGCGGCACCGATTGCGCCTTGAG
>JANORY010001283.1:0-1287 GCA_031415535.1 Burkholderiales bacterium
CCGTTATGGATTTTTCCGTCGGGGTTTGCGTCGAGCGAATTATGGTCGTGGCCGAGGCCGAGGTGGTCGTAATGCGCACCTATTATAATGGTGTGCGCCGCGCCGTTGTCGAGCCAGCCGACCACATTTTGCGTTTCGACAAGCGGCCCGTCGGCACTAACCGTCGCGTGCGGGTCGAGCGATTTATGGAAACTGAATTTGTGGAAAAACGAGCCGTCGTCGCCCTTCGGCGAGAGGCCGGCGGCCCTCATTTCGGCGGCGAGATATTCGGCGGCGAGGCGTTCTTCGGGGGTGCCGGTGCCGCGCCCTTTGAGGTTGTCGTCGGCCAAAAACGCGATGTCTTTTTTCAGCCTGGAAACGGCAATTCCAGGCGGTTTGCAGCCTTCAAAAAGGAAAAAAGCAGCGAAAAAAAGAAAGATGGAAAACAGATTTTTCATGCAGTCAAACAGTTGAAAATCAGGCAGTTAGTTCAAAATTCAGATTGCTTTTTGCAGCGTCGGGCCGATAATTTTCCAGACGTTTTCAGCCACCATTTTATGGCCTTTTGCCGTCGGGTGAATGCCGTCTTTCTGGTTCAAATCGTACTCGCCGCCCACGCCTTCGAGCAAAAACGGGATGAGCAACGCGCTGTTCGAGCGGGCCAAATCGGGGTACATTTTTTTGAAATCCGTTGCATAAACCTTGCCCAGATTGGGCGGTGCCTGCATCCCGGCGATGACCAGCAAAACCTGCGGATTTTTGGTTTTCACCTGGTCGATGATGGCCTGCAAATTGGCTTTCGCATCGGCCACCGGCAGGCCGCGCAGGGCATCGTTGCCGCCCAATTCCAGCACAAAAACATCTATTTGCTGCTGCAAAACCCAGCCAATTCGGCTCTTTCCGTCGGCGGTCGTGTTGCCGCTCACGCCCGCGTCCACGACTTTGAAATCGAGGCGGAGGCTGTCCATTTTCTGTTGGATGATGGCCGGAAAACCCTCCGTCGGCTTCAAACCGTAGGCCGCCGTGAGGCTGTTTCCAAAAAAAAGGATGGTCTTTTTGCCTCCCGTTTGTGCGATTTCGGCGGTCGGATTTTCAGTTTTTGCCGACGGCTGCGAGGCGGGCGGAGCCTCGTTTTTGCAGGAAAAAATGAATGAAACGGCCAGCAAACCAGCCAAAAAGAGTCGATTCATGCTCAATGAATTGGGTGAAATCGGCTGAAATCCAGCCGATTCAGCCGCGAAAGTAGCAGCCCTCCGTCGGCTCGCATCGGCCATCCGTTTTTTGAAAAAAATTTGACGGACGAGGAAA
>JANORY010001284.1:0-5243 GCA_031415535.1 Burkholderiales bacterium
AATCGCGATCGATTTGCCGTCTCTAACCATCGTTAGCACGCCAAAACAAGCTCGATGTACATCCAGAGGTGTTTACATTCAACTAAACTTCAGTTAATGTACATCCTTAGTACATCCATTACGCTCTGATTCACATGCACACCACCAAAGCCTTCCGAAATGGCAACTCTCAAGCCGTTCGAATTCCCGCCGACCTCGCGTTTGATCGAACCGATATTGAGCTCGAGATCGAACGGATCGGCGACGAATTGCGCATTCGCCCGGTGCGGCGAACACTTGCCGGTGTGTTGAAAAAGTTCGCAGAATTCTCACCGGACTTCATGATTGAGGGGCGCGGTGAACACGAACAGGCCGACCGAGAATCGTTCTGATGCCCCGCTATATGCTCGACACCAACATGTGCATCTATCTGATGAAGCATCAGCCAGAGCAGGTTGCGCGGCGCTTTTCTGAATGTGCGGTGGGTGAGGTTGTCATGTCCGCGATCACTTATGCCGAGCTTGAGTACGGCGTCGTCGTCGCCGCCAACAGGGTGCAAGAGCGCCAGCATCTGCTGGCCCTGATTGAGGACATCATCGTGGTGCCGTTTGACCAAATCGCCGGTAGTGCCTACGGACCGGTACGGTACGCAACCCGCGAGTCCCGGAGAGATCATCTTGATAAGCTTATCGCCGCGCATGCGATCGCACTGCAGGTTGTGCTGGTGACCAATAACACCAAAGACTTCAGTCGATATCCGGAACTGAGAATGGAAAATTGGCTGGATTAACTTTAACCAACTAACTACCGTCAGTACGAACTAACATCAGTGCGACCCACCGCGCCGATACCGGCGAAGGGATAACAATCGGGCCAAGCCTACGCAACGATAGTGGGCCTGGTCAAAAATTGGCCTCCCCCTGTGCGTCTTCGTCGCGAGGCTCGCCATGCGATCGCGCGCTTTCCTCGTACATTGCGCACTATTAACATTAAATCCAGTATTGACATTCGCTTGGCAAGCATCGGTGACTTGCCGGCACTGCAGTCGTGTACTCGCGTCGCCTATGCGAAGTATGTGGACCGGATGGGCCGCGAGCCGGTGCCGATGAATGCCGACGTCGGTCACCCAAACTTGCCGCGCAATGCAATCGCCAACGCCGACAATGCATCGGCTAAATGACCTGCAGTTTCGGGTGATGGCAGCGGCACTTTGAGACTCTGCGCTCCGGTGCGTGGGTCGCGTTCGACCCAGGGATGCGATGGGGCGGAACGATCGGCGGATGCGGCGAGCGCCGAGATCAGTTGAGCGCCGACTTGCGCCAACGCGCGCCACGGGTCCGCCGCGTTTCCATTCGAAGACGAAGCTTGCGCCCTGGTTTCAGCCACCTCGTCCGGGTTTTCAAGCGCCTGCGGCCGAACGTTCAACTTCGCATCGGGCTCGGCAAATCCAGTTGTATCGGCCGCTTCATTTGTTTCGACCGCTTCATATGTTTCGACCGCTTCATTTATTCCGACCGCTTCATTTATTCCGACCGCTACATTTATTTCAGCCAGTTTATTTGCTTCGGCCATTTCTTCGGCATCGAGCGCCTGAATCAGCGAGGCGTCGCTGATCGCCGGCACCGCATTCATTTGCGCAGCTACTTCACTCATTTCCTCTGCCGGCGTTACCGCCTCACCCTCGCCCATGCGGACGGTGACGTTCTCAACATCCTTCATAAAGCGATTCAGTCGCGAGCCGCCCAGCGAGATTTCGCTGGCGCCGCCGTCAAGAATGCCCGCCGACAGCGAACGCTTAAACGCCAGCACCGACAACATGCCCTCCTCGATAGTGCCCTTCGATACGAAATTGACGACCTGCACCGGCCGCTGTTGCCCAATGCGATGAATCCGCGCGATGCGTTGCTCGAGGATCGCCGGGTTCCAGGGCAAATCCATATTGATCACCGTCGAGGCGTGCTGCAGATTTAGGCCGGTACTGCCGGCGTCGGTGGACAAGAACACCCGACAGGCCGGATCGTCGCGAAAGCGCTCGACCAGCGCCGGGCGCTTCTCGGATGGGATGCCGCCGTGAAAACTGACGTAGCCGATGCCGCGAGCATCGAGCCTTCGAATCACAATTTCGTGGCTGCGGGTCCATTGTGAAAACACCACCGCTTTTGCGCTTGGCTGCTCGAACAAGCCATCGAGTAAGGCCGCCAGTTCATCGGCCTTGACGCCGTGATCGGTCTGCTGATCGAGCAGAAAAGTACTGTTGCAGGACATGCGCATGTTTTGCAGTGCACAGGTGAGCCGCCGCTGGTCCCGGTCTGACAGGAACTTGGTTTTGCGCCAGCGCTGCACGATTTTGGCGACCACGTCGGCGTTTTCCTGGTGATACGTCATTTGCATTTCGGTCATCGGTACCAGAAAGTTTTTATCGGATCGATCGGGCAGTTGACGCAGCACTTCAGACTTCAGCCGTCGAATCATGATCGGCGCCAGCGTTTCGCCGATTTTCCCCAAGCCGGTGTAGCCGGTAACCCGACCAGCGTCGTCCTTGAGCTGATGCTCGTGCAGCAGTTTCCAGGTCGGTCCGAGCCGGTGCTGATCGACAAACTGAACAATGGAAATCAGTTCCTCCAACTTGTTCTCGAGCGGAGTTCCGGTCAGCACCAGCGCATAAGCGCTATCAACTCGCCTTAACGCTCGCGCGGCGATGGTGCTCCAGTTCTTGACTCGCTGCGCCTCGTCAACGATCACCAACTCCGGTGCCCACGCGGCGATGAGATCGAGATCGGGTTTGAGTTTTTCGAAGTTGGTGATCTTGCAGAAGTCGTCGAGCGCGTAGTCGGTCTGTCGTTGCGCCCGCCCGCCGGCAAGAACGCGCGCCTCGCGCCCTGCGAAGCGTGCAATCTCGCTCTGCCACTGGTACTTGAGCGACGTCGGGCAGATCACCAGCACTTTCGACACCGCGAAATGTCGGGCGAGTATTTCAGCCGCCGCGATCGCCTGAATCGTTTTACCCAGTCCCATTTCGTCGCCGATCAGCGCGCGGCCGGCCTTGACCGCGAACAGCGCGCCCTCGGCCTGGTAAGCATAGAGCGGCACCTTCAGCAGCGTTTTTAGCGCCGGGCTTTCGGCACCCAGCGGGAACCGTTCGCGAAGGGTCAGCGCCCGGCGCTTTTCATCACGCAAGCCAGCGACATAGTCGAGCGCATCGTCGTAGGCTCGCAGGTCGTGGCCGCTCTTGGCAACTGCGGCTACAAAATGCTCAAGTTCGATAAACCGGCCCTCCCAAAGCAGCCCGTTACGGGTCTGATCGAACACCGCCGCCGCCTGTTTGCGCACGGTTGCGGGGCAATCGGTGCCAGCCCGGAAATGCAAGGTGCGCGTTTGACCACTGTGCAAATACAGCTCGGAGAACGGCGGGCGATAGCCCTCGGCAAAAGCGGCTTTGGCACCGCGTTTTTTCTCAAGCGCCGCCAGCACGAACTCGATGTGCTTGCAGGTTCCCAGTTCGTTGGTGGCGTAATCGGGGCAGGCACAGTAGTTATCGCCCGGCGCTTGACCGCGAATCGCGACGCGATACTGGCTCTTCGACAGTGGATTACGAACCTGAAACTCGGAAAAAAAAGCCTCCTCGCCAATATTCTCCAAACCGAACGCCTGCTCGCGGCCAAACTGACGACGCAGCGTGCGCTGCCAGTCGATCGGTGCGAGTTGCGCAGGCGAGTGAGTGCGCGAAAGCCTGGGTTCTTTGAGGACCTTGTGGTCCGCGTTGCCGGCCTTTTTGCGGGCCGGCTCTTTGGTGGCCTTCACGGCTACCTTCTTGGTTGTCATAATCGCCGCCTCTTTAGTCGCCAGGAAAATTGACCGGGCGATCGGGGCCTCATGCTACAACGCTGCGACTACGTTGTATGTTAATTGGCTAATATCGCCACCTCATTCAATTCCGAGTATCCGCCAATGGCAAATGTTACCGAACGAGCAGTACCAGCGCGCGCTGTTCGCGGGCAACCAGGTCAGACCTATCCCAATGGGTTCAACAAGATCGCGTGCGTTGTTTCATTGCCGGAGTCATTAACGCACGCATCCCGGTGCCTCCGATGAGCGCGTCGGAGAGCGATGATTTTGACGAGACCGATGATGCTTCGAGCAGCCTACCCGAATTCTTCGCCCGGGAATCGTTTACCGACTGTGCCGGCAAGCAACGCGAGTTCGATCTGTCTATTCACGCTCTGCCGAATCATGGCTTCACGGGTCAAGCCCTCGAAGTGACAGCGGCTGGGCACGGCGGATACATCTTCCGTTCGTTTGCAGAAGGCAGTCTGGCCATCGCGTTGGGCAGGCTTCGCGGTACCGTGCGTGCCGGTATTGCTCAGCGGTTCCTGATTCAGAACGGTAACGACCGCGAGCTGCCGTTCGAGCGTTTGTGCGGGCGCATCGATGCCGAGGGTGTGGTCGTTGATGGCCGATTGCTGGATTGGGCGGCACTCCAGCGTCTGCTCAGTGAATACGAAGGCTGGGATTTTGAGTTGCGTATCCCCTTCGAGCCGGATCGCTGATACCGCCGCAGCAGATCATGAAAGCTCCGATATGTCGCTGAAGCTGCAACGCGCCCGTGACTGGTTAGCCCGACGCAGTCGCAAACCAAAGAAAGCCTACCCATTGGCCACCCTGGTTTTCTATGGTCCTACGAATAAACAAGCAACGAAATTGGCGGCTGCGGTCTTTCTTGACGGTGGCGAAGCGCCCGAAGCGCTCGAGCGTTGGCTGCTCAATGACGGAGATGTTCGCCAGGATGGCCGGGTCACGCTCGAATTAGTCAACTGGATGAAAACGTATGACGTCCAGCAGGTGTTCATCAACGAGGGAATTCTCGGTTGCCCACATGAAGAAGGCGTCGATTATGCCGAGGGTAAGTCCTGCCCGGTCTGCCCGTTCTGGGCGAACCGAGACCGGTTTACCGGTGAACCGATCCCCGAGGACGGACTTGGCGACGACCACGGCGCGGACGCTGAATGAAGAAGGTCTTGAGACGTTTGCTAAAGACTGACGGCCACCGACTTCGGACAGGAACGAGCGAACCCATGCCGGCCACGCCGCATAGCTATCGCAACTCCTTGCGGATCACGAGCTTTAAGCCAGACCATATTTCGCTGACAGCGCATACCTTGATATCTACAAACTGGCGGGTTCATTCGTCATGCTCCAGCGTAATGATGACATTGCCCTTCTTGCGCCCGCTGTCGACATAACGATGAGCTTGCGCGATCTGCTCA
>JANORY010001285.1:0-2497 GCA_031415535.1 Burkholderiales bacterium
CAAACCCAGCGCGGCCAACAGGCAGGCGCAGGCTGCGGTAATGGCTGCGCTGCGTATCCAGGTATTGAAGGTGTGGGCAGTGGCGAAGATTCGTTGTGAGCGGGTTGCATAGCCCGGCCGCGGCTTGGTTCGTTGCAACAGCGCAACCCAATTCGGTAGCGAACCGAGTCCCGGGTCATCGCCCCCAGCCCAGCCGCTCGCTGTCTGGCCCGGCGTTGCCTTGAGCGGATCGTCAATCACCGTGATGGTTTGTGATGCGCCCGATTCAATCAATTGAACCTGTTGCTTAGCCAGTTCAGGCAATCCGGCGGAGAGCGCCCAGATCGAAAAATTCTCGGACAAGTGTTCGCGCTGGACGATTTGCGACATCAGCAGATACTGAATGGTGTTCTCGATTTCGCTCGCCAGCGCGGCGTAGTCGCCAATTCGGAAGATCGGTGCCAGACGCGAAAATCGAACTGCGCCGTTAATGATCAAGGACTGGCGAAGTCCGCCTGGTTGCATCGATAACAAGAGTCCGGTCCGATCATTCGGTCGGCCACCGACCATCGCGGTCGCGAGCAGTGCCGTTGAATGCAGACTCTCCAGGCAAACCTGTGCCGATTCAATCAATTGAATCCACGGCGAAAGGACTACTTCGCCGCGGATCACGGCGACCACTGATGCACTCGCCTGTCGGCCCGTCAGCGCGTTCAATCCGCTTGGTTTGGGACCCAGCAATGCAAACGGCATCCAGGTTTTAAAGCGCGAGTCGCGGTAGCGCAGACCGAGTCGTTTCTCGATGATCGTGCTGCGATCACGGCGCGACAGTGGCGGCAGTTCCTCGAGGACGATTTCCTCTTCAGAACTGTCGACCAGAATCCTGAATCGGTCTTGACGGTAATGGCTTAACCAATCTGAAAATGCTTCGGCCTGGAACCCAGCGTTATTGCTATTCGAATTCTCGATTGAATCGAATCGCCCGGTCTGCTCGAGCACGGTGCCGTTCATCCGCAGTGCGATCAGTCCGGTAGAACTGATGTATAGATAATGATTCTTCATCGCTCACACCTTGATTTTCGCGATCAGGTCATAAACCGGACCGAGCACGGCCATCATTAGCCAGCCGAGAATCAGGCCGAGAATCAGCGTAATCATCGGCTCGATCATGGCCTGCACCTTGGCGATCGTTTCCTTGACCTCGCGGTTGAAGAAATAGCTGACATTAATCAAGGCTTTGTCGATCTCGCCGGTTGACTCGCCAATTTTGATCATGCGCACCATCAGCGATGGAAACAGTTTGGCGGTTTCGAACGACTGGGCAACACTGTGCCCGGCGTTGATTTCGCGCTGGATGATCTCAACTGCCCGCTCAAGCGCTTTGTTGCCCATAGCCTTGCGGCAAACGTCGATCGACTTCAAAACTGGAATGCCTGATTCGTAGAGCATGCCGAACAGCGACGCAAAGCGTGCGACGATGCTCTTCTCGATGACCTTGCCGAGCAGCGGTATCTTCAACTTGAGCCGGTCGATCTGATAGTCCAGCCGACTTCCGCTGGCCTTCAGAAAGACCCAGACAAGCACTGGCAGGGCGAACGCGAACAGGATGCACTTGCCCCAGTGCGCAACCAGAAACTCCGAGATGCCCAACAGCAGACGCGTCTGAAACGGCAGCCCGCCGCCCATTGATCGGATGAAGCCGGACAGTTGCGGTACCAGGTATAACAACACAAAGAGAGTTACGCCGAACAGAACGGTGAACATGAATGCCGGGTACATCAGCAATTTCTTGACTTGTGAGGAAAGTTCATCCTGCCAGCGCAAACTGTCACCCAGCTTGGCAAACATTTCAGCGAGCCGCCCGGATTGTTCGCCAGCGTGGACCAGTCCGATGAACACTTCGTCGAAAATATGCGGAAACTCGCCGAGCGCGTCAGAGAGCGGCTGTCCACCCCGAACCGATTCGAGGACCATCAGCATGGTGTCGCGAAATCGATGATTTGACGCGCCGTCGATCACGTCGGACAAGGCATCGGTTACCAGAATACCGGCCTTCAGCGTTTGATCCATATGAAAGCAAAAATTGATCAGTTCCTTGATCGGTATTGCGGCACCTGGCCACCAATGCGCGCCGCGCACCTCTTTGGCTTTGATCAGTTCCTGGCCGGAGCTGTGCAGGCGTGATTCCAGTTCGCGCAGCGACTGAGCGGGTAATTGCCCGGCGGTAATTCGACCGGCAGCGTCGACGGCACGATAATCAAACAGTTGCATCAGATTGACTCTGGGATTCGTTGTACTCGGTGCCGTAGTTGGTCAAATCGACTACGCGCGCGGCTTCTTCAAGGGAGGTTTCACCACTGAGCACACGCTGTACCGCCGCATGTGCCAGCGTGCGAAAGCCTTTCTTGCGCGCCAGGCGTAACAGGTCATGAGTCGGTGCCCGCTTGGCGATCAGATCGTCCAGGTCTTCGTCAAACCGAAGAATCTCGAGCAGTGCGATGCGGCCCTTGAAGCCTCG
>JANORY010001286.1:0-1122 GCA_031415535.1 Burkholderiales bacterium
TAACTGGACTCGATACCCTGACCCATCGCCTGCATCGCGGTGAACACGAACACCCGACCATCACTCTCGACATGCATGCGCACGGTTTCCTCGTGCACCACACCGGTCCATTCGAGGAAGGTTGATATCGCCCGGCCGCGCAGCTTGCCGCGCGCCTTCGATTGTGCGCGCCGCGCCGCGAAGCCGTTCCAGTCGGCCAGCTCGAGGATACGCGTGAGCATATGCGGGAAATTGCCGCTGTCAAAGGTCTCGCCCATCGTCGAGGTGTAGGGCATCTGATTCGGCTGAATGAAATTGCGCCGGCGCAATTCTGCCGGATCGATCTTCATGATGGCGGCGGCCTGATCCATCAGCCGCTCGATCAGGAAGATCGCTTCAGGCCGGCCAGCGCCGCGATAGGCACCGACCAGATTGGTGTTGGTGGTTATTGCGACGCTATGCAGATCGAGGGTCGGTATGTGATAAACGCCGGTGATTACTTTGGGGCCAATCGCCACCACAATGATCGTGCCCGGGCCGCTGCCATAGGCACCGACGTTACCCACAATGCGCACGCGCAGGCCGAGGATTTTTCCGTCGGCATCGAGTGCCAGTTCACCTTCGTTGTGCTGATCGCGGCCGTGGTTACCGGATAGAAATTCCTCGGTACGGGTGGCGCGCCATAACACCTTGCGACCGTACTGTCGGGCCGCCCAGGCGCAGACCGCGTCTTCCGGATACAGCACGGTTTTCATACCGAAACCACCACCGACATCACCGACGACAATACGTACTTTCTCGGCAGGCACTTTCAACACGGCGTCGGCCAGCGCGGTGCGCATACTGGCCGGGTTCTGGCAGGTGGTCCGGACCGTGAAGCGGCCGCTGGCGGCGTCATATTCGGCGGCGGTTGCGCGCGGCTCCAGCGTTACTGGAACCAGGCGCTGGTTCATGAACGACAACTTGGCCACATGGGCCGCGTTGGCGAATGCGGCGTCGCAGGACGCCTGATTGCCAAAGCGCATCTGCGCCAGCGCATTGCCCGGTGCGCCCGGCCACAATTGGGGTGCGTCGGCGGCGCGTGCCGCCGTCAGCGTGGTCACGCTGGGCAGTTCTTGATAATCGACCACCACCAACTCAGCG
>JANORY010001287.1:0-6944 GCA_031415535.1 Burkholderiales bacterium
GCACCATTCACGCCGGCAATCATCATGACCAGCGGGGTTGCGCGGTCGATTTCAATCGGTGCCTCCAGGCATTTCAGATGACTCGCCAATATATCGCGCAGGGCCCGCTTGACCTGCGTACCGTCGGTCAGGCGTTGTTCGTTCACGACCGTGCGCAATTGCGTCAAGATTCTCTGGGTAGCGTCAAAACCGGCATCGCTGGTGAGTAGCGCGGTTTCCAGATCTTCGTAGAGCTGCTCATCAATTTTGATCAGGCCAAACATTCCGGCCAGGTTGGTGCGGGTTTTGGTTAACCCCTGCTTGAGCTTGGCGACCCAGGACTTGCGCGGTGCCGGCTCGTCGGCCGGGACCCTTTGGGTCAGCTCGGGTTCGAATTGCAACGAGTTGACTACTGGCGTCGCGGCAGAAACAGGGCTCGACTCCTGGACAGAAACACCTAAAGACTGCGACGCAGGCGAAGGTGCCGACGCAGGTGCCGGCGCTGGCTCAAGCGTGGCGATAGGTATCGTTGCGCGCTCGAAATCGGGCGTGGGTGTTGCCGCAAGCGAGGGTGGCTGGGGCGATTCAACCGGTTTCTTCCGGCGCAAAAATCCGAACATGAGTGTTTTACCAGATCCTAGGTGCGGAGGGACTATCCTGCGGCTGGGCTATCCGAGCGATTGCCGCAAGTTACAGCTAAACTCGCGCTTTGCAGATTTTCGCCGTCGCGTTAGCTCAACCTTTTAGCCGTCACAAAGTCAAATTGTCTCAGATTCAGCCCCGGCGCTTGGCGCTTGTTGTAGGTCCGCGCTTGCTGCACGGTTTGCCGAACTGGCGCTTCTTGCGCTTCGTGGCCTTCCTGCGTGCCCGGTTGGTCGTCGCGTTTACGCTGCTGCTGTTGTGGCTGTCGCCGTCCGTCCTGGCGCAACCGGACCTTGAATCCAAAGCCGTCGAGCATACCCTTGCCAACGGTCTTAAGCTCATAATCAAGGAAGATAATCGTGCGCCGACGGTGGTCCATATGGTCTGGTATCGGGCCGGATCGATCGATGAAGTCAATGGCAAGACCGGCGTTGCACATGCGCTCGAGCACCTGATGTTCAAGGGCACCAAGACGATCCCGCAAGGCGAGTTTTCCAAACGGGTAGCGCAATTTGGTGGTCGCGAGAACGCCTTCACGAACCGTGATTACACCGGCTACTTCCAGCAAGTACCGAAGAAGAATCTCGCCGAAGTGATGCGCTTCGAAGCCGATCGGATGAGTAATCTGGTGCTCACGCGTGAGGAGTTCGAGAAAGAAATCAAGGTGGTTATGGAGGAACGTCGCTTGCGTACTGACGACCAAGCCAATGCACTGGTTTACGAAGCCTTGCTGGCGAATGCCTTCGTTGCGTCACCGCAGCGCGCACCGGTGATCGGTTGGATGAACGACCTGCAAGCCATGACGGTGGACGACGCGCTGGCGTGGTACGGTGACTGGTATGCGCCGAACAACGCGATAGTGGTAGTGGTCGGCGATGTGAAAGCGAATGAAGTACTGCAAGTCGCCGAACAAACCTACGGCCAGGCAAAAACCCGCGCCCTGCCGCCGCGCAAGCCGCAGATTGAGCCACCCCAAAAAGGTATCAAGCGGGTTGCCGTCAAGGCACCTGCCGAGAATCCGTATGTCATCCTGGGCTTTCATGTACCAAAGCTTCAGAGCATCGATTCGGCCGATCGTGAACCTTATGCGCTTGAAGTGCTGGCCGGCGTTCTGGATGCCGATGAGAACGGGCGCTTGACGCGCGAGCTGGTTCGGGCGAGCACACGGCTGGCCGATAGTGCCGGTGCCAGTTATGAAATGACGCTGCGCGGACCAGCGCTATTTCTATTGGATGCCACCCCGGCACAGGGAAAAACCAGTGCCGAGCTTGAGCAGGCGCTGCGTTCGCAAATACGGAAAATTGCTGACGACGGCGTGCGGGAGTCAGAACTGCGCCGTGTGAAGACCCAGTATGTGGCCAGTCAGGTCTATAAGCGCGACTCGATCATGGGACAGGCGATGGAGTTGGCAAGCCTGGAGATTGTCGGTTTTTCGCATCGTGATGCGGACCGTATTCTTGAAAATATTCGTGGTGTGACGGCCGCTGAAGTGCAAGCGGTGGCTGCCAAATACTTCGGCGATGATGCCCTGACGGTGGTGAATTTGTTGCCTCAGCCCTTGAGTGCCCGGCCGCGCTCGCCCGCTCTTCCGAACTTGAGGCATTGATGAACATAATGTTCAAACTGATCGTCAGCGCTTTGGCGCTGGTTGCGCTGAACGCCGCGCCAGTCTGGGCACAAGACGGATTACGCATTGAGCAATGGACTACCTCGGCCGGCGCGCGCGTATTGTTCGTGCGTTCGCCCAGCATTCCCATGCTCGATGTCAATGTTGATTTCGACGCCGGCTCGCGCTTCGATCCACCGCAAAAGGCCGGTCTGGCCTCAATGACCGTGGCGCTGATGGCCAAGGGCATCGCCCCGACCAGCGGCCGATCGATGAGTGAAAGCGATATCGCCGAATCATTCGCAAGCCTGGGTGCGCAGCGCAGTGGTGGTGCCTCGGACGATCGCAGCTCGGTCTCTTTGCGAACGCTGAGCAGCCCGGCCGAATTGGATGCCGCCGTTGAGCTGACCGCCCATATCCTGGCGTATCCGAACTTCCCGGAAGCCGTGGTGCGACGTGAGAAAGAGCGGGTCGTTTCGAGTCTGAAGGAAGCGGAAAGTAAACCCGAGACGATTGTCGGGCGCACCTTTAATCAATTGGCCTTTGGGAAACATCCGTACGGTGTCGATGCCAGTTCGGTGACGATTGCTGCGATTGACCGTCGCGACCTGGCAGCCTTTCATGGTCAATACTTTCGCGCCGACCGGGCGGTGGTCGCCTTGATTGGTGCGCTCAGTCGGCCGCAGGCCGAGGCAATTGCAGAGCGCTTGACGAAGCAGTTGCCGAACGGGCGGGTGCCGCAGCCGGCGATCTCGTTTGCGCCGATCACCCGACCCCTGCAATCGATCGATCGGCGCATCGAACATCCGGCCAGCCAGAGCCATATCCTGATTGGCGCGCCGGCGATTGCCCGCGGTGATCCGGATTTTTTCCCGCTACTGGTGGGCAACTATGTGCTGGGCGGTGGTGGTTTTGTGTCGCGCCTCTATAACGAAGTGCGTGAGCAGCGTGGCCTGGCCTACAGCGTCTACTCCGGCTTCGCGCCGGCCCGTGACCCCGGTGCATTCACGATTGGCTTGCAGACGCAGCGTGAGAAGACCGCCGAAGCCTTGAGCGTGGTGCGCGATACGCTGACCAAGTTTCTGAAGGAGGGTCCAAGCGAAGTGGAATTGGCGGCGGCAAAATCCAACATGATCGGCGGCTTTCCGTTGCGGATCGACTCGAATCGAAAAATTCTCGATAACCTGGCCTTGATTGGTTTCTACCGTCTGCCGATAGATTATCTCGATACCTGGGCCGGCAAGGTCGAGTCGGTCACGCTGGAGGCGGTACGTGCCGCGTTTACTCGGCACGTTTCGATCGACCGGTTAATTACCGTTGTGGTGGGCGCCGGTTCTTGAAGCGCACCGTTCAGCCGGCACACAAAATTCGCATTATTGGTGGCCGATGGAAGCGCACGCCAATCGCCGTCATCGATCGAACCGGGCTGCGACCGACGCCCGATCGGGTACGCGAAACGCTGTTTAACTGGATCGGTCCGGCCGTGATCGGCAGCGCCGTGCTGGATCTTTTTGCCGGCACGGGTGCGCTGGGTTTTGAGGCAGCGTCTCGCGGCGCTGCTGAAGTGACGCTGGTTGAGCGTGACGCACCGGTCATGTTGGCGATTCGAAGTCTGAAGGATCGGCTCAGCGCCGACATGATCACATTACTGCAAACCGATGCGCAGAGCGCCCTCGATCAGGCACAATGGCAGCACAAAAGATTCGATCTGGTTTTGCTGGATCCGCCGTTTGGTGAAGACTGGCTGCCCCGAGTGGTTTCGCGGCTCGGTGCCGTGCTGGCCAGTACCGCGCGAATTTATGTCGAATCCGAGACGGCGATTGCGGCCGAGCGGTTTTCGGGATGGCTTGCCGGTTATGTACTGACGAGCGTCAGGTCGGATCGCGCCGGACAGGTTTATTATCATCTTTTTTGCGTCGAGCAGAGGCTCTTATGACCCTAGCTGTATACCCCGGAACCTTTGACCCCCTGACCCATGGCCATGAGGACATCGTCCGGCGCGCCGGCAAACTATTCGACAAAGTGATTCTGGCCGTGGCTGACAGCAACGCCAAAAAACCGATCTTCAACATCGAAGAGCGAGTACTGATCGCCCGTGAGGTATTTGCCAATCACCCGAAGGTCACGGTCGTTCGCTTCGCCGGATTGTTGGTGAACTTCGTGCGCGACAACAAGGCCGATGTGGTGGTGCGCGGCTTGCGCGCCGTCACCGACTTCGAATACGAATTCCAGTTGGCTGGCATGAATCGCCACCTGATGCCCGAGATCGAAACCATTTTCATGACACCCACTGACCAATACCAGTTTGTGTCGGGTACCTTGGTGCGTGAGATCGCAGTGCTCGGTGGCGATGTCAGCAAATTTGTAGCACCCAATGTTGAGGACTGGATGAAACGCAAACTGGCGCAACTCGGTGCGCCTCAAAAGCGCCGTGCCACTGACAAAAAAGCTGACTAGGAATTCGCGGCAGTCATGGCGTTAATCATTACCGACGAATGCATTAACTGTGATGTTTGTGAGCCAGAATGCCCAAACAGTGCGATTTTTATGGGGCCGGAGATCTACCAGATCGATCCGACCAAATGCACCGAATGTGTCGGCCATTTCGAAGAGCCGCAGTGTCAGCAGGTTTGCCCGGTTGCCTGCATTCCGTTCGATCCCGCCTGGTCTGAAAGCACCGCACAGTTAACGCAGAAGTATCAGCGATTGCAGGCGACGCTCAAGCCCTTGCAGGCGTCGGAGGGACTATAAATCATGATTGAGTTGATACTTTGGCGCCACGCCGATGCCGAAGAGGGTTGGCCTGATTTAAAGCGCCGGCTTACCGCGCATGGTGTTGAGCAGGCGCGCCAGACGGCCGCCTGGCTCGCGCCGCTGCTGCCGAAAAACTATTGGTTGCTGTGCAGCCCGGCCGATCGGGCGCGGCAAACGGCTGCGGCATTGAGCAACGACATTCGGATCGACGAACGACTGATTCCAGGTGCCAGTGTGAAGGACTATGCCGCGCCGATTGAGTGGCCAGACGGCCCGCAAGGTTGTCCGGGCGTCATGATTGTGGTCGGGCATCAACCGATTTTGGGCGCGCTCGCTGCGCGCTTGTTAACCGGCCAGAACTATGGCTGGACGTTCGAGAAGAGCGGTATCTGGTGGTTCAGCGCGCGCGAGCCTGAGGCGCGCGGCGAGACCGTACTTAAGGCAGTGATGTCACCGGGGCTGTTGCGCGCCACCGGCGTTTAAGCTTAATGCCGCCAAGCGGCCTGACACAAGTTGGCTTCGCGGTACAAGGCTTCGGCCATCGATTGCTCGCGTGAGCGAATCCGGTCGGTCAGCGCGGCAATACTGAGCGCCGCCAAGGGTCGACGGTCGGGTCCAAGAATCGGCACGCCGATGCCACCCATGCGATCGATCAGCACATCGAACATCGTTGAAAAACCCTGCTTGCGGGCTTGTTCAATCGAGCGCACGATAATCTTTTCGGTCATGCGCGGATACGGCGACAGGCGCTGCACGATCAACGGCAACAAGGCCGTAATCTCTTCATCGGGCAACCAGGCCAGCAAGGCCAAACTGCCGGCACCAACGCCCAGCGGTCGACGACTGCCCGCTTCCAGGTACTGCGCCCGGATCGCATAACTGCCGGATTGCACATCGACACAGACTGATTCCGCACCGCGCGGCAGGGAAAGCATGGTCGAGTCTTCAAACAGGTCGGCCAGGCGAATCAGCGACGGCCTTGCGACCGGGCGTAAATCCTGACGTGCCGCTGCGGCTGCGCCCAATACAAAAACCTCTGGCCCCAACGAGTACTGCTTGTTAACGGGATTACGCTGCACCAGACCGTTGCGAGTCAGCACTTCCAGCAGTCGCAAGGTGGTGGCTTTGTCCAACTCGGCGGCATGCGCAATGTCGGTCAGTCGCGAATTGCGCGAGTCGGACATGACGCGCAAGATCGAACAGGCGCGCTGGACCGACGAGGTGGGTTCAGGACGACTGGTTTTGGCGTCGTCCGAGTCCTCGGAAGTGTCTCCGTTGCCGGTTGAGAGATTGCGGTTGTTTTGGCTGTCAAAATTCATATTGGTATGTTACGTCCTCCTGGCCCGGCAGAAAAGGGGTAAGGTATCAAAATTCGGTGACTGAACAGTTCTATAGTTTCACAGGTCAAAAATGTTTCATTAGGTGAAATTAGCCGCCAAGTCTGGTGCCTCATTGATCCTGCGTTCGAAGGCGCGCAGGCGCTTGAACACCGAAATCAGCTCGACAATGGTGGTCCAACTGTTGACCAGATACTGGAATGAGGATTCGACCTTGGCGAACGCCCGAACAATTTGCTGCATCGTGCCCAAGGTGAAGGCCCCGGCGACAATAGTCGGTGCCAGCGCAATGTACGGCACCAGCGCACCGAATTGCAAATACGACCATTTGCCGATGTCGAAGTACAGGTAGTGAAAAAACAGTCGGAAGTAATTCACCCGAACGTTGGCAAACAGATCGCGTACCGTCGGTGGGCTGGCTCGAAGGGCGTCGTCCTCGCCGTGCACCAATTCTTTGCGGTAGGCGGCCTCGACCCGCTGGTTTTCATACTCGAGGCCGGGCAGCTTGAATCCGATTAACGCCAGCAGAACGGTTCCCGCCAGTGCGAACAGAATCGCCACATAGACCAGCGCATGACTGACCTGTCCTATCCAGGGCAGTTCGGTGATTTTTTCCGACAAAGTCC
>JANORY010001288.1:0-3660 GCA_031415535.1 Burkholderiales bacterium
GTGAAGCGAAGCCCCTGCGGGCTTCGCGCGAGGATTCGAAAGGCCGGGCTTACCAGCCCGGCCGGGGTCGAGGAGCGAAGACATGAGGCGAAGCCGAATGCGAGCGAGGTGACCGAATCCTCCCGCGAAGCGGCCAGGTGCCCGAATCCACGGGCCCGCAATTGCCAGAATCCACGGGCGAAGCCCGAGTGGCCAGAGCTAAAGTCATCTACCTCCGACCAATAACTGCCGATCAAACACCTACCCGCGTCAAAACCAAGCAAGCCGCCGCCAAATCCTCCAAAGCCGTACCCACCGATTTAAACAAGGTACGTTCGCCCGGATCACCACGACCCGCATGACGCCCACAAGCCAAATCAGCCAACTCAGCCAGCACCTGGCACCGCTCAATAAGTCCAGCCGCCAACGGCTGCACCAAATCACCAGCCTCAACGAGCGCACCGGCGAAGGTATCGACAAAGATTTTCGAGCTCTGCACCACGGCGTCGTCGACTTCGCGCATGGCAGGCGTGAATCCACCCGCCAGATCAATATGAACACCAGCTTTCAGATCGCGGGCGTACACAATCGGCTCGCTCGACGTGGTCGCGCAACTGACGATATCGGCCTGCTCGAGCGCACCCGGTAAATCTCGCGCGGCCGCAGCCGGCAATCCTTCCTCGACCAGACGCGCCACCAATTGCAGCGCCGCCTCAGGCCGACGAGCCCAAACCAGAACCCGTTGAATCGGTCGGACCGCGCAGTGCGCGTGCGCCATGAAGGGTGCCAGTTGACCAGCACCGACGATCACCAGGGTCTCGGCGTCGGGCCGCGACAAATAACTCGACGCCAATGCAGCGGCGGCGGCGGTGCGGCGCAAGGTCAAGGCCTCGCCATCAAACAGCGCAATTGGATGACCCGTAACACCATCCATCAACAGCACGGTGGCCGCCACCGTGTTCACCCCATGGTCGCGATTGTTCGGAAACACCGTAACAATCTTGACCGCAATCGCAGCGCCGTTGCGCCAGGCCGGCATCAGCAGCAGCTTGCCGCCGTCGTGATCGCCGATCGAATGTGTATGGCGCAGTGGCACCTGGGCCTGCGACGCGAACATGTCGCGCAGGGCGTCGATCAGGCTTGGATAATCGAGCGCCTGGTGAATTTGCTCGGTTGAGAAAAACCTTAGTGTGTTGCTCATGATGCCCCCTGCGATCGATGTTATCGTGCCGCTGTTCTGAGCGCTAAACTGAGCACTAAGCAGCCCCGCGCGCGGGCACTTCAAAAAGGCACAGCGGCAACCATAATGCGCATCGTCATCATCGGCGGCGGGGTAATCGGTTCGGCCATCGCTTATTTCACCTTGGCTAATCCGCAGTTTCGCGGATCGGTGCAGGTCATCGAACGCGACCCCGGCTATTCGCGCGCCTCATCAGCGTTGTCCGCGAGTTCAATTCGCCAGCAATTCTCAAGCGCGATCAATATCCAGATCGGCCTTTTTGGCATCGAATTTCTGCGTAATGTCGGCCAGTTTCTGAGCACGGAGGACACGCCCAAGCCCGATATCGGCTTAAGTGAACAGGGCTATTTGTTTCTCGCCAGCCCATCCGGTGCGGCGCAGTTGCGCGAAAACCATGCTGCGCAGTGCGCACAGGGTGCCGCCATTGAACTGCTCACCCCGCCGGCGTTACGGGAACGCTTTCCCTGGTTAGAGGTGGACGACCTGGCGCTCGGCGCGCACGGTGTACGCGGCGAGGGCTGGTTCGACGGCTACAGTCTGTTGCAGGCGTTTCGCAACAAGGCCAAAGCCCTAGGGGCGCACTATTTGCACGCCGAAGCGCTTGGTTTTGTGCGGGCTTCTCAGGGCAAGATTGATGCCGTTCGGCTGCGGGATGGAACGTCTTGCCCCTGCGATTTGGCCGTCAACGCAGCCGGCCCTTGGGCGAGCACGGTCGCTTCGTGGGCCGGAATCGATTTACCGGTGCGAGCTCGTCGACGAAGCGTGTTCGTGTTCGAGACGTCGGCGAGCCTGCCCAACTGCCCTTTGGTTATCGACCCGTGCGGCGTGTACTTTCGACCCGAAGGCCGGCGGTTTATAAGTGGCGTATCCCCCGATCCGCACGACGATCCCGACGATGCACCACTTGAACCTGACTATGCGCTGTTCGAGCAGCGCATCTGGCCGGCGCTGGCCGCGCGGGTTGTCGGTCTACAGGCACTTCGACAAACCAGCGCCTGGGCCGGGTACTACGAAATGAATCTGTTCGATGCGAACGGCATCGTTGGTCGCCATCCGACGCTTGAAAATTTGATCTTTGCAAACGGCTTTTCAGGCCACGGCCTGCAGCAATCGCCGGCCGTGGGCAGAGGCATCAGCGAGCTGATTGTCGAGGGCCAATACCAGACGCTCGATCTGAGTCCGCTCGGTTTCGAGCGGATTATTCGCAATCAGCCGCTGCAAGAGCACAGTATTGTTTGAACGGCCAGCTCAAGTTTGAACGGCCAGCTCAGGACCAGATGATGGGCTTGCGCATGCCGGTCCATTTCTCGTAGTTTTTCCCGAAGGTATCGTCAACCCGATTGCGTTTCACCTTCAAGGTTGGCGTCACCAGATCGTTCTCAACCGTCCACGGGATCTCGGTCGCTACCAGGCAGTCGAGTTGCTCGTGCGGATCAAGTTTGTCATTGATGGCCTTCAAATGTTCGGCCAGAGACGCGGTCAGGGCGGCGCGATTATCAGCCTTGGCGGCCTTGGCAGCCTCGGCCGAGATCATCGCAATGCCCAAGGGCTGCGGCAAGTTGGCACCGGTGACCAGGCAGGCTTCAATCGCCGGATGCGTGACCAGGCGATCTTCGATGGGTGCCGGTGCGACGTACTTGCCCTTCGACGTCTTGAACAAATCTTTGACGCGACCGGTGATCTTCAAATTACCTTCAGCATCAATGCTGCCCTTATCGCCGGTCCGCAACCAGCCGTCTTCGGTCAGGGCCTGACGAGTCAACTCGGGTTCCTTGTAATAGCCGAGCATCTGACCACCGCTGAGCACCTGGATTTCGCCGGTGTCCGGCGCAATTCGGCATTGCACGCCGCTAAACGCCGGCCCAACGGTGCCCGGGCGCGGCTTACCGACCTCGGTCGAATGCGACACCGCGCAGTTCTCGGTCATGCCGTAACCTTCGGTGATCGGCAGCCCGATCTTCTCCCAGAAACGCATTAATTGCAGTGGCATTGGCGAAGCACCGCCCGACGCTTGCACACATTGGTCAAGACCAAGACCGGTCAAAATTTTCTTTTTGACAATACCGCGCAAAATTGGAATCTTCAATAAACGGTCGAGTTTCTCGGCGGGCATTTTGGCGTTGACACCTTGTTGGAACTTGACCCACAGCCGTGGTACCGAAAAGAAGAAGGTCGGCCGGGCACGCTGCAAATCAGTGGTAAACGTGTCGAGCGATTCGGCGAAGAACAAATGCATGCGCACTGCCAGCGAACCATGTTCGACCAGAATACGTTCGGCGACATGCGCCAGCGGCAAATAGGACAGCATGCGCGCACCGTCGACAATAGCCGCTCGTGTCATGCCGGCATTCAGTGCCGAAGCAAACGTGCCAAAACTATGCATCACGCCTTTTGGCATACCGGTAGTGCCGGAGGTGTAGATAATCGTGTTCATATCGTCG
>JANORY010001289.1:0-5865 GCA_031415535.1 Burkholderiales bacterium
CGGCTGCGACCTCCGCCTCGATCGATTCGGTCAGCCCTTGACTGGCGCGTGTGTAGATACTGTCTGCTGCATCTCGAAAACCGCGCAGGTAATCCAGCGAGATGTTGGGGATATCCCCGAACGCATACATGATGCCTTCAGGTTCGATTGCAAGAATTGCGGAATTCTCACCGGTGTCGAGCGCCAGCACACCTGCAGATTTTGGATCGACGTTGACGATTGCAATGCCAATGTTATCCAGCACTGCGCCGCCCTCTGCGGCTATCTGCGAGACGTCGACGCCGGTTTGGCCAAAGTCGGCGCTGCTCATCATCCTGGACTTGTTTCTCAAGGTTGGAGCGTCAACCGAATTTGGTGTGCACGTTCAGCAAGCCTGATCGGAATGATTTTTACGCCTGAACTGCGTTACGTCATCACCTATGTTTGGGAGGACATTGAATTTGCCTGGCAACCCCCAATTTGCCGCGCTAACATTTGATTCGCTTCATAAAGTCGCTCAATCGCCAACGCATAAAGCGCGAGCGCGAAGTCTGGCCGAGCGTTGATCAGTTGCACGATCACCGCGTGGCTTACTCGCAGTGCGGTGACCTGCTCGAGCGCGCGCGCGCTGGCGCAACGTAACCCGGTAACCAGTGACATTTCGCCGATAACCTGTCCTGGACCGCGTTCGACGAGGTCTACTTGACTGCCCGCCGGGCTGGTTACACTCATCCTCACCCGACCCTTCACTAGATAAAGCAGGTGATCCGCCAGTTCTCCTTCGCGGAAAACCGTCGCGTTTGCTTCGTAGATTACGTCCGGTGGTTCATTCAAGAGTTGCGCGAACAACTCGTTTTGTCGCAAGCCGATTGGAAGACTCACCATGGCTTACTCTTCTATTGGGTCTAAACGCGCGCGGATGGACGAGATTCAGTCGGGTTGGCGCGGGCCACGGTGATATTGCCACTCTTGGAATCGGGCAGCGTTTCCAGCTCGTTCTGCAATACGATCGGTGGCAAAGTCGCTACTCTAAGCAGTAACGCGCGCAAGCTGTTCGCAGAAGCCTTGCCCAATATGGCCTTGATATGTGAACGCACGGTTTCAATTGATAAATGCATATCAAGTGCAACCGTTTTCGGCTCGCGGCCGCAGGTGAGTTCGGTCAATACTTCAATCTCTTTGGGGGTTAGCCGCAGGGCTTTGGCATACATCCGAAAGGTGATGCTTTGCATTGCATGAAGTCGTTCAGAAGTTATTAGCACGGACGGTTGGTTATGTTCGATCTGGATTGGAGAGACGGCCAGTACGATACAAGTACCGGACTCAAAGAACTGCAGCATAGACGGTCGGCCGCGCAGTGCGCCCTGCACCGCGTCGCGCAGGCGCAGGCGCATTGAGCATGAATCGTTGGCCGCCGGCGGAACGCCATTGGCCGTAAACCAATGGATAAACATCATCTCATCGGCGATCGCGTTTGAATAAGTCAACCTTAGTGAGTCATCGACCACACAGATCCCGCAGCCCACCTGATCGAGCAAGCGCCAGGAAATTGCACCCCGCATCACGGTGTCGTTGATGTTTAAGTCCCCCGATACCGCCGACCCGTGACTTTGGTTCATAAATATCTCGAATTGTTATTTATGAAGCTCAGGATAAGGTCCGCAGTGCAGTTCAGGGCGTGCATAGTGGACTGAAACGTGTGACTTATTCACACGCGCTATAAGCAGCACTATTGAAGCGCGCTTCAATCTGGATCGCGGTCAGTGTCTGGCGAGACATTGACAGTGCTATCTCCAACTACCAGATGGTCCGCACATGCGGATAATTTTGAATCTTCTCGTCGGCGGTAACCAGCGGTGCCGCGAGTTTGCGAGCAGTCGCGACAATCATTCGGTCGGCAGGATCTTCATGGAATTCACCGGGCAGCTCGACTGACCGTACCGCAATTTCGTTGTCGACCGGTACAAACTGCACGGCCTCGATCTGACCGATGACCAGAAGCCATTGGCTGACATCCATTGACAGATGAAGGCGGCCTCTTTGAACGAGCAACGCTATTTCCCACGCGGATAGTGTCGACACCATGATCTGTCCACCGTCTAGCTCGAGGTTGATCGCATCAAGTGCGTTGTTCGAGAGCTGCCGGTCGTCCCCAGACGCCCACCAGACCAAGGTGTGGGTATCAAGCACGATCACTTCAGAGTTACCCAGTCGGCTTCACCGATCGGTTCGGTCGGCTGGTCGTATCGCAGCACCGAACCCTTGAGAACCTCTAAGGGCGAACGCGAAGTTGGCCGGTACGGACGCACTTCAAGCTTGGGCTCCCCGTGGTCAGTGACAATAATGGGTTCGCCACTGGCTTCGACTTGCCTGAAAAACTCCAATGCCTTGGCTTTGAATTGCGATTTAGAGACTTGTTCAGCCATATATGCCTATAGTCACGTGTTCATAGTCTTATTTTAGGTCGATTTATTGAATTTTGCAATTGTCATCAGAAGTTGTGGCCGACAGAGTGAACCGCTACAAGTACCAGTCTCAG
This sequence comes from Burkholderiales bacterium, assembly GCA_031415535.1. GTDB lineage: Bacteria > Pseudomonadota > Gammaproteobacteria > Burkholderiales > Burkholderiaceae_E > JANLTP01. The sequence continues at coordinate 2,519 of JANORY010001289.1, forward strand.
TTGACCCGCCAATCAAAAACCCGCTGCTCGATCAAACTCTTCTCGACGGCCGGTGCCCAGCCGCGATTGGCGACCGGTGACGCCGGACTGGGATGCAAAATCTGCGCGACGCGCAGGGATTCTTGTAAACCATTCGCAACGATGACCGCGTGCAGCCGTTTGGCTGCGAACGCGCCCACTCCGACCGCCCATGCAGGACGCAAGACCCGCAAATTCTCAGCCAAGTGGGCATCACAGATCGCCTCCAAAGCGCGCGCCGTTTGTGCGGGTAACTTATCCGGCGTGTAGTTTCGCCCGGACGCTTCCAGAAACACCAGCGGGCAGTAATTCAGGACGAAGCTCTCGGCAAAGAAAGTTTCCGCGCTACCAAACCGCTCTGCTGCCCAGCCCCACAGGCGGCGGCCGCTGACTTCGGATCGCTGACAGGCAAAACCTTCGATGCGGCGTTTCGGGTGTTCCTGCTGGGGTGCTGATACCTCAGCCGTAATGCCCATCCAGTCGCGTACGGCGGCGATTTCTCCGAACGGCACACCGGTTTGCATCATGCCGAAGGGCCCCGGATTCATGCCTAGAAATACCACGCGCTTGTGGGTGTTGCCAAATCGCCGTACATACTGCTCGAAGGCGCGCCACGCGTAGCCTAAGGGGTTGTAGACGTGCGCGACAGGTTCGCTGAAACTCATCGCGTCGCAGGCGCGTGACAGCGTGCGAGCTGCGCTCAGCAGCGCACCGGCGCGGTCGGCGGTTGGGTCATCTATCGGGTCATTCAAGTGTTCTGCGCGAAAAATGTTCAGCCTGAGATTTCACCGCGCTCGATATTCACCACCCGATCAGAAATTTCCTGCGCATGGCCATGCTCACTTTGCGCGAGCAAGATTGAACGCCCGAGCGAGCGGGTCGCCGAAATCACATCGGTCAATCGATTCGCCAATGCTGGCGCAACACCTTCAAACGGTTCATCAAGCAATAATAATTTTTCACCCGTCATCAACGCCCGCCCGAGCGCCACCAGCTTCTGCTGACCGCCGGAGAGCTGCAAGGTCTTGCGCGCCCGGAACTCGCCGACTTCGGGGATTACTTGGTAGACCTGCTGGAGCCGTGCGCTGCCATCCTTGCGGCCTTGCGCCCAGATGGGCAATAACAAATTCTCTTCGACCGTGAATAGCGGATTTAAACGCCGGTCTTCTGGCATATAGCCGATGCCCAGTGCGGCGCGCCGATAGGCCGGCGTCTTGGTGACATCCTGTCCGCCGAACTGCAGCTTGCCCTGGCTCGATAAGGCCAGACCCATGATGGTTCGCATGGTGGTGGTCTTGCCAGCCCCATTGCGCCCGATCAGTACTACCATCTCACCGTTGGCGACCGCCAGATCGATCGCTCGCAAAATGGCCACACCTTGCAGCGATACCGATACTTTCGTCAGTCGCAGGTCCATCAGCTCAATCCCGCTCGCCGGTGACCAGCAAACGTACCTTGGCGTTGCTGAGCGTCTGCGCCGGCGGGCCATCGGCGATCACCTGGCCGGCCGCGAACGCAATGACTCGATCCGAGTATTTGCGCACGATGTCCATGTCGTGCTCAATAAACATGACGGTCGCGCTGTCGGCGGCCAGTGCGTTGACGACAATGTCCATCAACGCATACTTCTCCGACGCCGCCACGCCGCTGGTCGGCTCATCAAGCATCAGCAGCTTCGGTTTGAGCGCTACCACCATGGCAATATCAAGCAGCTTGCGCACCCCACCGGGCAGCGATGCCGCCTTGGTGTAGCGTTGCTCGAGCAGACCAAAGCGTTGCATGAGTTGCTCGGCTTGGGCGATGCCGCTGTCATGCGCATCGGTCAAGCCAATTGCGTCGTTGGAGGCGATCGCGGCCAGCAAGTTTTCTTCGAGCGTGAGCTGCAAGAACAACTGCGGGATTTGGAACGACCGATTCACGCCCAGGCGGACAATATCGCTAGGCGAGCGGCCGGTAATGTCGGCACCATCGAAGCGAATGCTGCCGGCCTCCGGCTTCAAGTAGCCAGTCACCATGTTGACGAAGGTCGTCTTGCCGGCGCCGTTGGTGCCAATCAGACTGACGCGTTCGCCGGCGCTGACTTGTACGGTCACGTCTTGGGCGGCAACGACGGCACCGAAGCGGCGTAGCAGGCCTTGGGCGTCGAGCAGATAACTCACAAGGAGCCCTTTGGGGTGGCCCCATTCGAGACTCGAAGCGACTTGCGCCTGCGCCGCGTCAGCGAACCGAGACCCTCGGGCAGAAACAAGATAACCAGAAACAAAAATAATCCCAACACGAACTGCCAGGCATTGGCCATATATTGATTCGAAAACGACTTGACGATCTCCAGCAGGAACGACGCAACAAACGCCGCGCCAATGCTGTGAACGCCAGCAAGTACTGCGACAAAAACAAACTCACCAGAAGTTGTCCAGAATGCGAACTCCGGATTGATATTGACCAGCGCCATCGCCGAAATTGCGCCACCCAAGCCGCCCAGTGCGCCAGCGCTTCGCAAGTTGGCGCGGGTAATGGCCGCAACCGAAGCGCCCAAGTAATCAACCCGCAGTTCGTTCTCGCGCAGCGCCAGGCTCATAAGCCCGCGCCGCGATTTGAAGACGCGATCGCAATAGATCCAGACCAGCGCACAGGCAATGGCCGTACCGACAAACGTCAACCAGGTCTCGGTCGATCCTTCTGGGTTGAAGCCGAAGAAGGTTGGTGCCGGAACCGTCATACCGTCGGAGCCGCCCAGCCCGGTCGCCTTGTTCAGAGCGCCGAACGCGATCATCGACAACGCTAACGTCAAGGTGGCGAAAAAGATGCCGCGATAACTGGATAACAGTGGACCCACGATCAGCGCGAGCAGCAGCCCCATTGTGGTGCCGAGCACCGATTGCGCGAGGAAATCGCTGATGCCCCAATACTTGGCCATAAGTCCGGCAGTGTAGGCGCCACCGGCGAAGAACAGGCCCTGCCCAAACGACACCAGGCCGCCGCGCATGGCGGTAATGACACCGAGCGCCACAATGCCCTTGGCGGCTGCGATGATGAGCAGAAAAACGAACCAGGTCGGCAAAAAATACGACAGGCTGACTACCAGCGCCAAGAGCACAGCAGTTCGGGCCATCAGGCTGGAATTCATGACGAGCAGGGGTTCATGTTTTGTATGCGTTCAAATCTTACGCAGCGCCTCGCGTTTGAATAAACCTTCCGGCCTGAAGAACAGCACTGCCGCCATCACGACATAAACAATGAATAGCTCGGCGACCGGAAACAGGTGTACCGCCGTTGCTCGCGAGAACCCGACCAGCAACGCGCCCAGCGCCGCGCCCTCGACCGACCCC
>JANORY010001290.1:0-6530 GCA_031415535.1 Burkholderiales bacterium
GATTCGTAGGTACCACTTTGGCATTTCGCCGCACAATCAACTAAGGCCTGAGTGGTAGTCGTTCGTAGTTCCTCGGCTGTGGCAGTCTCCGGCGCGAATCCAATCGAGGCGATGAATGACTTGTTCGTCTCGATTTGCCAAGTAAACTTAAACGTCACAGGTGAGTCAGCTACGGGTGCCGCTACCGGGTTAGGCGCTACCGAGAACTGATTAATCGCGAAAGTGGGTTTATCGCCGCCACTTCCGCAGCCGAAAAGACCTACGGCAATTAGCGCCAAGACAACTGAAGCAGCAGCACGCATGTTCTTTCCGATTCCTTTACTTTTTATCCTGTGACGGAGTCGAAGTTTCGATGTGAACCTTACTACCTGGTCGTCGATGCTGCAGTGGGCAGGGCATTTGTAAACCATGTCATCCCCGTCTGCCATCCGTCAGTACGCTTTGTCGCCGCTTGCGGGCTTGTCATTTGGCGGCCAAAGGCCCAAGATTCATGACACCGCACGCTATAGCTTAATTCGCGAGAAGCTTCATGCCCATATACAGTCAAGCACCAGTCCTGCGCAGGCCAATCGACGTCGACGGCGTCGTGTTTCACAAGAGTGACTGGATGGAGCACGGCCACGATCCGTATTTTTCGCCGAACGTGTTCCTGGTCGAACAACCACCGAACATTACGCTGCGTACCCATTTTCATCGGCAAAATCAGTTTCAATTGTTCATCGATGGCGACGCGCAGTTTGGCCGGCACGCAATCGGCGCGCTGACGGTTCATTACGCCGGCGCATACACCGGTTACGGGCCGCTGAAATCGGGTCCGCGCGGGCTTACCTATCTGACTTTGCGGCCAATTTTTGATACCGGCAAGTTGGACATACCCGAGAACGCTGCGGAGATGATCCGCGGACCCAAACGACAGTTGAGCAGCGCCACCGTATCAGTCGTTGACATTGATGCGCTGGCCAACTGCACCGAAGTAGGCTCGCTCGAACTAATCGCACGTCAACCCGACCATGTCGCCGCGTGCTTGTACACCTTGCCCACAAGCCGCCGGCAGCGCGGGCTTGATCCCGCCGGTTCCGGCGGACAGTTCTATGTGGTGATTGCGGGCAACATGGTCTGTGAGGATCGCGTGCTACAGCGTCCGGCGAGCGTTTTCGTTCGCGCCGACGAGCCGCCGTTCGAAATGCATGCTGCCGAGGGCGGCTTGCAAGTGGTTTGCCTGCAATTGGCATTGACGCAAGAAGTTTATCGGTACGGTCCGAGCTCGACGGCCAACTCTGTTCGCGAGCCTACCGGCACCTAATGATAGGGTGTCGATATGACTGCGGGACACTTAGGACACGCAAGCTCGACCAGCCCCTGCCGCCAACACAAACCGCGACCTCTGTGCCCAGCGAAACCCAGCATGCGCCAACATCGCCGCGGCCATCAGCACCGCCCCGAACACAATCGGCCCATAGGCATTGCCGCTGCGATCAAACATCCAGCCCGCGATCGGCGGCGCGATAGTCATGATGACAAAGTAAAAGCTGAAGAACACGCCCATGCCGAATGCACGTCTTTGCGGCGCCATCGCCTCGGCGGTCAGCGCCATGATAACGCCAGCGGGTGCTGCGCCGATTAATCCAAACAACAAGCTCACAGCAACCGCGTATTCGGTAAAGGGCAACAGGAGCAGTGCCACGATGGCACCACTCAAACAGACATAGACGATCAGATCGCGCTTGCCGGTGCGATCGGCGATCTGACCGCAAACCGCAGCCGAAACTATCATCACCCAGCTCGCAATGCTGATAACTGCTGCGGCATTTGTTGCGCTGTAACCGCCGGCCTGCAGAACGCGCGGTGCGAAACTTAAATATGCGATGTAACTGGCGTTGAACAATCCCCAGACGCTCGCCGCCAGCAAGGTCAGCAGCAGTTCGGCGCGCGGCAGGGTCATGGCAACTGCGGAAGGTGCTTGTGCTTCGCGAACCGGCACGCGATAGAACAGGAATAAGGCAACGGCCCCCGCTGCGCAATAAACCGTCGTCGTCAGAAACGCGATTCGCCAGTCGATCACCGCGGCAACCCAGGTGTGAACAATCTGGCCCAGCGCAATGCCAAATGGCCAGCTCATGACAAGGATGCTCATCGCAGTGGCGAGTTCCTTGCCCGAGAACCAGTCGGCGATCATCTTGGTCATGTAGAGCGTGCTCAGCACGAATCCGACGCCGGCAACCACTCGCGCCATCGCGAACCAGCCAAAGCCCTGGGCGAGCGCGCTGATGATGCCGCCAGTAGCCAAGCACAGAAGTCCCAAGGCGGCAAGCTTACGGTCGGGCAGAAAGCGGCCGGCGAAGCCTGCCGGCAGTGAGATGAATAAGCCGGGCAACATAAAGAAGCCGATCAGCGTGCCGATTTCGGTGTAGCTGAAACCGTACTGGTCGACCAAAGGGGCGGAGACGGAGCCCAAGGCTTGGAATTGGAAGCCGAGGCCGCTTCGGCAGGCGAATAACAGGGCCAGCATGAGCCAGCGGGTTTGAGCGGACGGCATGGCGGGCTGGGGTTCGGTTATGAGTCGTGAACAACAAAAACATGAGACAGAAACTGTACTCCAAGCCACCAACTCTTTCCAGCCGATCGATCGCGAAAATTTTTCGCGCCGGCCTGTATCTGCGCCGGCTGCAGAGCATTGCCATCGGCATCGCGTACGGCGCGGTGTTCGGTCGTCTCCGGTATCACCACCGTGATATGGCCAGGCAGCCCTGGGGCATCTCGATCCGCATTCCACGGGCTGTTGCGCCGTATTGCACCGGCGTCGAGACCCCTCGACTAATTGCAATTAGCGGGGACATCCGTCTAGTTTCGCGTCGCTTTATCATTGTTCTCCGAAATATGGGCTGCTCGAATTGGTACAGTCTGGTCAAAGGCGTGTCGTCTTCTGTAGTTGGCGCGGATCGCAGATTCAATTCCAGCGCAGTCACGCGAAGTGACCCGCCCTCACCTTGATCCAATTCTGATGCAGGCAATCAGCGCCCGCGTCACTCAGGTGATTGGTTGATATGCCTTCGGTCATTATTCACCTCAACATCTTCGGATGGCGCGATCCGTGAATCTTTTGGCACGGTCGCCGACAGCACAATATCAGACCTATCTGTACTTTCCACGATGTCACATTTTTGGCACTGTTGCATCCCCAATATTGGGCATAGACGAGCCTTGACAATATGTCAATCTGGACATATATTTTACTCGATGATGAAGCGTGACAATCCGCTGGTTTGGCTTCACGGCGATGTGAAAACCCCACCGTTCTCGGCAGAGGCGCGACTCGAAGCAGGGTTCCTGCTGCGGCGACTACAAAGGGGCGAAAGCTTGGGATTGCCTCAATCGCGTCCTATTACAACGATTGGCTGAGGTAGTCATGAACTTCGGATCAGGGACCAGAGCGTTGATTGGCGAATCGTGTACAGGATTGATCCGGATGCCGTTATTGTTCTCGAGGTATTTGAAAAGAAGGCGGCCAAAACGCCTCAACCCGTAATTGACATAGGTAGGACACGTTTACACAGGTACAAAAATGAAAGCAAGTAAGCAGGCAAACCTCGAAAGCGCTGGCTGGAGAGTCGGTTCAGCCGAAGAATTCCTCGGTCTGACAAAAGACGAATCTGCCTACATTGAGATGAAACTCGCACTGGCTGAAGCGTTGCGAAAGCAACGTCTCAAAAAGCATTTGAGCCAAGTGGAGTTCGCGCAGTTGATTGCCTCAAGCCAATCGCGAGTAGCAAAAATGGAATCGGGAGATTCTTCCGTTTCCTTAGACCTACTTGTCAAGTCGCTACTCGCGCTCGGCGCGACGAAGAAGTCACTTGCTAGTGCGATCGCGCAAGTTTGAAATACGACTCGCGCCGGACCTACACCACCGCAATCACTTCCACCTCGAGCATCATGTCCTCATGCACCAGGCCTGGCGTGGCGACCAGCGTACTGGCCGGACTGTGCTCGCCCAGATACTTGGTGCGAATTTCCCGAAACGCCTTGACGCGGGTGCCGGTCAGATCGCGAACATAGGTGTTCATCTTGACCACGTTTGAGAAATCGGCACCGGCGGCGTGTAGCGCCACTTTCAGATTCTCAAATACCTGGGTGGCCTGTTCGGCGAACGTCGTTCCGACGATTTGACCGGTCGCATTGGCCGCTACTTGACCGGAGATAAAAATCATCCGTCCGGAATTGACGACGGCTACATGCGAATAACTGCCTTTTGAAAGGCCCGGGGGATTGATAAATTCGACACTCATAAACGTCTCCTTTTCGGTGCAAATATTAAAGTAGGTGCAAATATTAAAGTTCCGCTAGTCCGCAAACAAACGCGCCAGTGCGGCACCCGGATCAGCCTCGCGCATAAAAGCCTCACCGACCAGAAACGCACTGACTTTGGCCGCGCGCATTTTCTGTACGTCTGCGCGCCCCATAATACCGCTCTCGGTCACCACCAGGCGATCTTCGGGAAGATCCACCAGCAGGCCGAGGGTCGTGTCCAGCGTTACCTCAAAGGTTCGCAGATTCCGGTTGTTGATCCCCAGTAGCGGCGTTTGTAACTTCAACGCACGTTCGAGTTCGCTGCGATCATGTACTTCGACCAGAACATCCATGTTGAGTGATTGCGCACAGGCTTCGAGTTCGGCCATTTGAGCATCCGACAAAGCGGCCGCGATCAGCAAGATGCAATCCGCGCCCCACAGCCTGGCTTCATGTACCTGGTATTCATCGATCATGAAATCTTTGCGCAATACGGGCAAGGAGCAAGCGCTGCGCGCCTGCTGCAAGAACTCAGGCGCACCCTGGAAGAACTGTCGATCGGTCAACACGGATAAACAGGCGGCACCGCCTTGTTCATAGCTGACGGCGATCGCCGGCACATCGAAGTGTTCGCGCAATACACCTTTGCTGGGGCTGGCCTTTTTAATCTCGGCAATCACCGCGGCTTGGCCGCTGGCAATTCGGCGGCGTAGTGCCTGCTCAAATCCGCGCGTCAAAGTCCGCACGGTTGCGGGTAGAGCAGCCAGGTCGGGATTCGATGGCGTAGCCGCTCTTACGTCGGTCGGTTGATGTGTTTCCAGATTCATGAGTTCACGCGACCGGGCGCGTAGGTCGGCCAGCGACTCACGCCGCCGTGACTGCGCCAGTTCCTCATGCTTAACTGCAATAATTCGATTCAGTATGTCAGACATGTCTATCGGCTACTGACGGCAAAGCAGTAAAACTCAAACTGAGTGGGTAACGCTGTTAGCTAAAGCATCTCAGGAAAACCGAATATTCAACCAAATCGACGAGTGTAGGCAACGAATTCATCGAGCTTGGCGCGCGCCGCACCCGAGGCGATGGTTTCACGCGCTAGCTTGATGCCTTCGGCAATCGAGTCAACTCGGTTGGCAGCATAAAGCCCGGCACCGGCGTTCAGCATGACAATCTCGCGCGGCGTGCCCTCTTTGTTGTCGAGCGCTTCGAGCACCATGTCCTTCGATTCGGTCGAGTCGGCGACGCGCAAACCGCGATTACTGATCATCGACAGGCCGAAGTCTTCCGGGTGAATATCGTACTCGGTGACCTTGCCGTCCTTAAGTTCACCCACTGCGGTGGCTGCGCCCAGTGACACTTCGTCCATGCCGTCCCGGCCCCAGACCACCAGCGCATGTTTGGCACCGAGCCGTTGCAGTACGCGCACTTGAATGCCGACCAGATCGGAATGAAAAACGCCCATCAGGATATTCGGTGCCGAAGCCGGATTGGTCAAGGGACCAAGTATGTTGAAGATGGTTCGTACACCCATTTCCTTGCGGATCGGCGCGACGTTTTTCATCGCCGGATGATGATTTGGCGCGAACATGAATCCCAAGCCGGTGGCCGTGATGCACTCGGCGACCTGTTCGGACTTGAGCATAATATTTGCCCCCAAGGCTTCGAGTACATCAGCGGCGCCTGACTTCGAGGAGACGCCGCGATTCCCATGCTTGGCAACAGTCGCGCCAGCGGCGGCGGCTACGAACATTGATGCCGTCGAAATATTGAAGGTGTGCGAGCCATCACCGCCGGTGCCGACAATATCAACAAAATGCGGGCCACCATCGACCACAACCTTGTGGGAGAACTCGCGCATGACCTCGGCGGCTGCGCTGATTTCGCCAATCGTCTCTTTCTTGACGCGCAGACTGGTAATGATCGCAGCCGCCATGACCGGCGACATTTCACCGCTCATGATCATGCGCATGACTTTCAGCATCTCGTCATGAAAAATCTCGCGATGCTCGATACAACGCTGCAAGGCTTCCTGGGCTGTGATGGGCATTTTAGGGTCTCGCTGTCTTCAAAAAATTATTCAATAGTTCGTGACCATACTCGGTCGCAATTGACTCGGGGTGGAACTGCACGCCTTCGACGTTCAACTCGCGATGGCGCAGACCCATGATTTCACCGTCTTCGGTCCAGGCGGTCACAGCGAGGCAATCCGGCAATGACTCGCGCTCGATCGCCAGCGAGTGGTAACG
>JANORY010001291.1:0-4232 GCA_031415535.1 Burkholderiales bacterium
TACTAGGCATCCGCCTGGAGTAACAATGCAGTCTGAGCGTCGCATCTTTGTCAATTGTTCTCGTGCGTGTCTCGCGGCATTCGTTGGCGCGAACTGAGTGACCGCCTGCGCGATGTGCTCGACCCTCGGCTGAAGGTGGAGACCTGAATGCAGGGTCCTGACACGCCAGTTTTAGACATCCAAGGTTCGCAGGCGCACGGCCCGAACGCGAAAGTAACGAACACGCTGCCGCTACTAGCCATCGATCAGCTCACCGTCCAATTCCAGGGCGAACGCGGCTGGTCCACCGCTGTGCAGGACATTTCGCTGCGTATTGACGAAAGCGAATGTGTTGGCCTGGTTGGCGAATCGGGCAGTGGCAAGAGTGTGACCGCACTGTCAATCCTGCGGCTGCATGATGAGCGCACCTGCCGCGTTCAGGGCACCGTGTGCTACCAGGGCGAAGACGTGCTCCGGATGTCGAACCGCAAGTTGCGTCGCCTGCGCGGCGGCGAAGTCGCCATGATATTTCAGGACCCGATGTCGTCGCTCAATCCGGTGCTGACCATCGCCGATCAGATCGGCGAGACCTTGCGACTGCATGAGCAACTGAGCAAGGCCGCAGCGCGACGCCGGGCGATCGAACTGCTCGAGCTGGTGCGCATACCCGATGCTGCGCGCCGGGTCGACGAGTATCCGCATCGATTGTCGGGCGGCATGCGCCAGCGTGTGATGATCGCCATCGCGATGGCCTGTCGCCCCAAGCTCTTGATCGCCGATGAACCGACCACCGCGCTCGATGTGACGATCCAGGCGCAGATCCTCGAGCTGTTGCGCGAACTGCAGGCCGAGCTGGGTATGGCGGTACTCTTGATCACGCATGATCTGGGCGTCATTGCGCAGCTCGCCCATCGAGTGGTCGTGATGTACGCCGGACAGGTGATCGAGGAGGCACCGGTTGAGCGCTTATTCGATCATCCGCTGCACCCCTACAGTGAAGGGCTGCTACTGGCGATTCCGCCGCTCGATCACGACGTCCATCGAATGGCCGCGATCCCCGGTCACATTCCCGATCTCGGCCAAAGGCCGCCCGGATGCCGGTATGCGCCGCGCTGCACCTTAGCGCGTGCGTCGTGTCGCACAACGCCACCGCCGCTGACGCCGGTTGCGACTGCAGGCGCGTCACGCTGCCCGGTGCGGCTCGAGTTCGCGGCAGCGCTTAAGCAGCCGGCAATAGACCCGCCCGCCACGAACCCTCGAATATGAACCCAATCCGCTGACCATGAAGCCGCCGATCGAGATTCCGCCGACCGTAGCGGTGCGCGAACTGAGCAAGCACTTCGTTTTGAAGGGCGGTTGGGTTCGGCCAGCACGCACGCTACGTGCCGTCGATGGCATCAACTTCGACATTGCGGCTGGCGAAACCCTGGGGCTGGTCGGTGAGTCCGGTTCGGGCAAGTCGACGACCGGTCGGCTGTTGGTCGGCCTGCTACCGGCGACCCGTGGTTCCGTGAAGTTGTTCGGGCACGAGATCGCTGATGGCGCGCCGGCCGCTGCGATTGACCCTGTTCGCCGCCGAGTGCAGTTCGTCTTCCAGGACCCGCAGGGCTCGCTCGACCCACGCATGCGGGTGCAAGCTGCCATCGCCGAGCCGCTCGAGGTCGCCGGTGGCCTTTCACGCGGCGACCGCAACAACCGGGTCCGCGAGTTGATCGGCCTGGTAGGTCTGCCGAAGGATTGTGGCGAGCGCTTCCCGCATGAATTTTCCGGCGGTCAGCGACAGCGCATCGGCATTGCCCGCGCGCTCGCCCTGAACCCGGCCTTTATTGTCTGCGATGAACCGGTATCAGCGCTCGACGTGTCGATGCAGGCCCAGGTGGTCAACTTGCTGCTGGACCTGCAAGAGCGCCTGGGACTGAGTTACCTGTTCATCGCCCATGACCTGGCCGTGGTGCGAAATGTGTCGACGCGGATCGCGGTGATGTACGCCGGTGCCATCGTTGAAATTGCGCCGCGCCGCCAACTCTATGCCACGCCACGCCACCCCTACACCCAGGCACTGCTCGCCTCGGTACCACGACCCCATCCGAACCGCACTCGAGTCAAGTCGATTGCCGGCGAGTTACCGAGCTTGCTCGATCCACCGTCAGGCTGTGCGTTTCATACGCGCTGCCCGCATGCGGTTGAGCGCTGTCGCGGCGAGCGTCCGCTGTTGCGGATGATGGCGGACGGCCACCTCGCGGCCTGTCATCTGGATGTGCCGCCGCATTGAGTGTCGGAATTTCGGCGATGTTCACTGGCGCCAAGTAATGTTTACCCGAACACGCATTTGCGCTGATAATCGAGCGCACATCCCACGTTCGAGGAAATCGACATGATCATCGACAAAGCGAAAGACCCGATTGCCGCGTGCTCCGGCCCAACCGTCACCGGCAAACTGGCGCACGCCACACCGGCCACCGCGCCGGAAGTAGCGGGCCGGCGCGAGTTCTTCAAGTACCAGGACCTGCTGGTAGGCGAGGCCACTGGCGGCCAAATGCGCGCGCAAGTCATGTCAGCACGCAAAGGCATGACGCAACCGACCGGCTGGCATTATCACGTCTGCGAGTCGCAGTTTATCTACGGACTGAAGGGCTGGGTCGATCTGGAGTTTGAAGACGGTCGCAAAATTCGTTTGAATGCGGGCGAATCGATGTTGATCCCCGGTGGCTTAAAACACAACGAGACCGCGACATCGGACGACTTTCAGATTCTTGAGGTCATCACGCCGGGTGAGATTGGGACCGTAGCCTGCGACAAGCCGGCGTCGCTGGCGTAGGACGGGCTAGCTAAACAGTTTTGCCACTACGGCCTTGTTGACTGGCTGTGTCATTTTCGCCGGGTCAACACTGACGCCAACAATCTGTTTCCAGCTTGGACCTAAATTGCGATGGGCAACGCCGGCGGGCGCTTCAACGCGTGCGCCAACGCCGGCTGTCAAGAACGTGCCGTCCTGATATTCTGCACGCGCAGTGCCCTCAACGATAAACGCGACCGCGTCAAAGTCGTGCCAATGCAGTTCAGCGTCTTCAGTGGTGGTGCTGGCCTTCGCAAACCAACCTCGGCGTGCTATCTCGGCGTAGGCTTCATCTTCCGAACTGAAATAACCTTCGGTCACGGTGAAATACATGGCCTGCTCCTAATGTCGTGAGTTAGCGATTGTGCACTAAGTTGTGCGACGCAGTTTTCCATCATGGAACACCGCGCCGGCGATCCGGTCAATCAGCCCGAGGACCGGCGCTTTATTGAGGATCGGATCTGGATCAGGCAGCAACTGTGATGCCGGCCGTATGAGTACGACGAGCAGGCCTTACAGTGATCTCGACCCGCTGATCGAGCGACACCAGCGCCTGCATCAGACGTTTAAGCGAGATATTCTGGAGTTTGTAGCGGCGAACCTGAGATACCTTGGGCTGCGTCATGCCGGTGATTATGGCGGCTTCATTTTGACTGAGTCCCCTGCCCTCGATCAATTCATTCAACTTGACGGCAAGGACGACTTTTGCGGATAGTTCTTCCGCATCCTCGAACCCGAGGTCGGCCAATACATTGTCAGTGCCCTTGTGACTCTCTTTGCGTAGCATCATCATCTCCCGCTTAACCCGTGACGGGCACGCACTGCCTTAAACCACTCGTCTTTGCATCCTGCATGCCTACGCTGCTCGTAACATGAAATCTACATGCGCCGCCTCATACGGAAATTCAATACCGTCTTCAGTGCGGTTGAGCACGCCTGCGTTGATCAGCGCAGTCACGTCGGAATGCACCGCGCGCACGTCACGGTTGACGCGACGCGCGGCCTCGCGAATCGACACTACCCCCGCGCCGGTCAGCGCGCGCACCAGCGCCATGCGGTTGGGTGCCAGCACCTTCCACAGTAATTCCAATGTTGCAAAGGTGATATGCGCACCCTGCCTCTTGCCTTTGAACGCCGCAGCGAAGCGCCCGCCAGTTTCGTCTGGCGAGGAAATTGATATCGTCACTGTTCTCAATTCAGGTTCTCCAGTTCATCACGTCCGCCATGAAATCCGTATAAAGCTATTCTGCGGTGGTGAAGGTGTAGGGGGTTTGTAACGCAGAACACAAACGCCATCGATCACGAATGCCAGCCGGTATTTGAACGAGTGTGTCGACGCGTGAAGCGGCTGCGGCACTTGCCACACCACCTGTTTAACGAAACGGTTCTCATTAATGCTGCGCCGTGGGATCGGGTT
>JANORY010001292.1:0-3703 GCA_031415535.1 Burkholderiales bacterium
GTGGAAGGTTTTTAATGCCCAAGCTGCTAGTTGCACCGACTGACCTTCAAATTGCGCGCGTGCGGTCCCGCTTCAGCAAATTGTTGTTGAGCCTTGTGTGCGTAATTGCCACTTCAGCAGGGCTGTTGCTATTGCCCCTGCCCACTCATGCCCAGTCTCGTGAGTTGCCGGACTTTGCCGATCTGGTTGAGCGAACCGGCCCTGCAGTGGTCAATATCCGCACCACCGAACGCGCCCGTACCGATCGTCCCAGCGCACAACCCGGTATACCCGAAGGCATGGATGAAAACGATCCGTTCTTCGAATTCTTTCGGCGTTTTATGCCGCCCCGTAACCAGCCAGGTCCCGGCGGTTCACCGAACGCCCCCAACACGCCAAATGCGCCGAACGCTCCGAATGCGCCGAGAGGCCGGGGTGGCGAAGAGTCGCCTCGCGGCGTTGGTTCAGGGTTCATCGTTTCGGCCGACGGTTATGCGATGACCAATCATCACGTCGTCGATGGTGCCGATGAAATTTATGTCACTCTCACCGACAAGCGCGAGTTCAAGGCGAAATTGATTGGCTCGGATCGCCGAACAGACGTTGCACTGGTCAAGATTGAAGCAAGCAACTTGCCCAAACTGACCTTGGGCGATCCGAATCGGTTGCGGGTCGGCGAATGGGTGGTGGCGATTGGTTCACCGTTCGGGCTGGAGAATACGGTCACGGCTGGAATTGTGTCGGCAAAGGGCCGCGATACCGGCGACTTCTTGCCGTTTATTCAAACCGATGTCGCGGTCAATCCGGGTAACTCGGGCGGGCCTTTGCTGAATATGCGCGGTGAAGTGGTTGGTATCAACTCGCAGATCTATAGCCGTACCGGCGGGTTCATGGGAATCTCGTTTGCAATTCCGATCGACGAAGCCAATCGGGTGGCCGAGCAGTTAAAGGCCAATGGACGGGTGGTTCGCGGGCGGATTGGCGTGGGTATCGCCGAGGTCACCAAGGACGTCGCCGAACCGCTCGGCTTAGCGAAGGCATCCGGCGCGCTGGTGCGCAGCGTCGAGGCCAACGGTCCGGCCGAAAAAGCCGGTATTGAGGTGGGTGACATCATCATTCGGTTTGACGGCAAATCGATCGAAAAGTCGAGCGATCTACCAAGAATTGTCGGCGGCACCAAGCCGGGCTCGAAGACTAATTTGCAGGTTTGGCGAAAAGGCACCACTCGTGATCTGAACGTCACCGTGGTTGAACTCGAACCAGAGAAATCAGCCAAGGCACCGGCCTCTAAACCCGGCCCCGGTGGCACGGCACCAGCACCGAAGGCTAGCAATGCTTTGGGTTTGGTGGTGGCCGATATTCCGGACGAGAAGAAATCGCAATTGCGAATCAAGAGCGGCGTGCTGGTTGAGGCGGCTGACGGTGCAGCGGCCCGCGCCGGCATTCAAATCGGTGACGTTATCCTGTCGATTGATAATCAGGACGTTCAAAACGCCCGCCAGTTCAATGAGTTGGTGAACAAGACGGATCGTGGCAAGACCAGCGTTGCGCTGGTGCGACGCGGCGAGAATGCCTCGTTTGTGCCGATCCGGCCGTTGGCCGCTCGCTGAGCGACGCGCCGGTAGCGCAACCGAAATTACAGTCACCACATTCGAACGAATGTTCGAAGCAATGGTGCGCATGAGTGCCGCATGCCGTAACGCACTGCTAAAATCAACGGTTTTGCCTATTCCTGGTACACGCATTGCCCTTGCGGGTGGTGGATGCGGGCATTTGGTGAGTAGTGACCCGCATCCCTAAGGCAACAGACTTTGCAACAGACTTCGCAGCAGACTCGCAACTTTTCGATCATCGCCCATATTGACCATGGCAAGTCAACCCTTGCCGACCGCCTGATCCAGCGCTGTGGTGGCCTGTCCGATCGCGAAATGGAAGCGCAGGTGCTGGATTCCATGGATCTGGAGCGCGAGCGCGGCATTACCATCAAGGCGCAAACTGCGGCACTCAAGTACCTGGCGCAGGACGGACAGATATACAACCTGAACCTGATCGACACGCCGGGGCATGTCGATTTTTCCTACGAAGTCAGCCGTTCGCTGTCGGCCTGCGAGGGCGCGTTGTTGGTGGTTGACGCTTCGCAAGGCGTCGAGGCGCAAACGGTCGCCAATTGTTATACCGCGATCGAGCTGGGCGTCGAAGTGGTGCCGGTTCTGAACAAGATGGATTTGCCGCAGGCCGATCCGGTGTCTGCCGCGCAAGAGATCGAGGACGTGATCGGTATCGATGCCACCGACGCGATCCTGGCGAGTGCCAAAACCGGCCTGGGGATAGATGAAATTCTCGAGGCAGTAATAAGCCGTATTCCGCCGCCGCGTGGCAACGCTCAGAGTCCGCTACAGGCGTTGATTATCGACTCCTGGTTCGATAACTATGTCGGTGTGGTCATGCTGGTGCGGGTGGTCAATGGCGTGTTGCGCATCAAGGACCGGATTCGCATGATGGCGACCGGTGCGCAGTACAACTGCGAGCAAGTCGGAGTTTTCACGCCAAAATCAGTTGCCCGCCAGCAACTGACTGCGGGTGACGTCGGGTTTGTGATTGCCGGCATCAAGGAGCTGCAGGGGGCGAAGGTCGGCGACACCATTACCCACGAGCGCCTGCCGGCGAGCACGGCGCTGCCAGGCTTCAAGGAGATCAAGCCGTCGGTGTTTGCCGGGCTCTACCCGATTGAAGCGAATCAGTTCGAAGCGATGCGCGATGCGCTCGAGAAACTGCAGTTAAACGACTCGTCCTTGCATTTTGAACCCGAGGTGTCACAAGCCCTCGGGTTTGGTTTTCGCTGCGGATTTCTGGGGCTGCTGCATATGGACATCGTGCAGGAGCGTCTCGAGCGCGAGTTCGATGTTGATCTGATCACTACTGCGCCAACAGTGGTCTATCAGGTCCTGTTGCAAGACGGTACCCAGTTGCAGGTCGAGAATCCATCGAAGATGCCGGAACCGTCGAAAATTGCCGAGATCCGTGAACCAATTGTGACCGTCACCGTGTTCGTGCCGCAAGAATATGTCGGGCAAGTGATTACCTTGTGCACCGGCAAACGTGGTTTGCAGAAAAATCTGGCCTACCACGGCCGGCAAGTGCATCTGACTTATGAAATCCCGATGAACGAGATCGTGCTCGACTTCTTCGACAAGTTGAAATCGGTGTCACGCGGTTATGCGTCGATGGACTATGAATTCCTGGAGTATCGCGCCTCCGATGTGGTCAAACTCGATGTGCTGGTCAACGCCGAACGGGTCGACGCCTTGTCGTTGATTGTTCATCGCTCGATCTCGCAGAGTCGCGGTCGGCTGCTGGTGTCGAAAATGCGCGAGCTGATTCCGAGGCAAATGTACGATGTCGCTATTCAAGCGGCGATCGGCGCGAACATTATCTCGCGCGAGAACGTCAAAGCCTTGCGCAAGAACGTTCTGGCCAAATGTTATGGCGGCGACATTACCCGCAAGAAAAAACTGCTGGAGAAGCAGAAAGCCGGCAAGAAGCGAATGAAGCAGGTTGGATCAGTTGAAATCCCGCAGGAAGCATTCCTGGCCGTCCTGCAGGTGGAGGATAGATGAACTTTGCCCTGATATTGTTCCTGCTGCTTGTAGTGACCGGCGTTGCCTGGCTGCTTGACAAGCTGATTTTTGCGCCGCGCCGACGGGTGCGTGCTCAAGCGCGGGTG
>JANORY010001293.1:0-2719 GCA_031415535.1 Burkholderiales bacterium
GTCAGGCCGTAAACGTGCGTTAATTTGAAGCCGAGATTCTCCATGCCGGCAATCATCGCAGCAGGCGGCGCAGCACCAGCGACCATACAGCGCACCTCATGATGTATGCCCGCCTTGAGCGCGGCCGGTGCCGCAACCAGCAGCGCATGGACGATCGGCGCGCCGCAGTAGTGACTGACCTTGTGTTGCCGAATGGCATCGAAGATCGCTTTCGCTTCGACCCGTCGCAAACAGACGTTGGTACCCGCCACGGCGGCCAAGGTCCAGGGAAAACACCAGCCGTTGCAATGGAACAGCGGCAGCGTCCAAAGGTAAACCGGATGTCGCGGCAAGTTCCAGGAAAGTACATTTCCAGTCGCGTTCAGGTAGGCACCGCGATGGTGAACCACCACACCTTTCGGATTGCCGGTGGTACCCGAGGT
The DNA here is from genome assembly GCA_031415535.1 of Burkholderiales bacterium. Classification (GTDB taxonomy): domain Bacteria; phylum Pseudomonadota; class Gammaproteobacteria; order Burkholderiales; family Burkholderiaceae_E; genus JANLTP01. The sequence goes on from JANORY010001293.1 coordinate 423, forward strand.
GTAATTCAGTCCGATGGCATTCCACTCGTCATTGGGCAGCGCGTAGGCGTAGTGCGCGTCGCCTTGCGCCAACCAGTGTTCGTATTCAATGCTGCCAATGCGCTCGCCCGGTCCGTCGTAATTCGGATCGTCAATGTCAACCACGAAGATCGGCGCATGCCCGGCTTCCGCGCGAATCGCCAAGGCGACTTTCACGACCAATGAGAACTCGCGATCGACCAGCAATACTTTGGATTGGGAATGTTCGAGGATAAAAGCGATCGTGGCGGCATCAAGCCTTGTGTTGATGCTGTTCAAAACTGCGCCGGTCATCGGCACACCGTAATGCGCTTCGATCATCGGCGGCGTGTTCGGCAAAATCGCGGCGACCGTATCGCCTAAGCCAATATCGAGCCTGGCGAGCACGCTGGCCAACTGACGGGTGCGGGCATAGACCTGCGCCCAACTCATGCGCAATTCGCCATGAATCACCGCACAATGCTCGGGAAAAACATCTGCCACCCAGCCAATGAAGCTTAAGGGCGACAGGGGCACGTAGTTGGCGGTGTTCTTGGGCAGTGCCAGGTCGTAGGGGTTTGGATCGGTCGGCATGTTGTCTCCTCGGCACCGGTTACAAGTTCAATGTATCACTTCCCGATTCGAATTGGCGCTTCCTATTGGTCCTTCCTGTTAGCGTGACCACAAACAGCGGGACCACAGGCTATCGGGATCGCGCAGCTTCCTTGAACAAAAGCTCCACATAACGACGCAAATGATCGACGCTATCGATCGCAAGCTGCGCCGAGCCTTGCGTTTTAGCCAGGATAAATGCGCCCTGGAGAACCGCCTGGGTGTGCAGCGCAAGACTCTCGGCCGACCATTTGGCTTTGATCTTGTAAGCCTTCATGGCCTGCGCGATGTCAAGCGCTACGGTTTGCGCATGCGCGCGAATACTGTGCTCGCAGGCCCTGCGTATCGCCGGGTCGGAATCGAATACTTCTTGAACCAATGTACCCACCAGACACGTAAATTCGGCTACTCGCCCCTGCAGCATGGACCTTCGAAAATCGATATACCCCAGCAACCGGTCGAGCGGGTCGGCATGCTGATGGTAAGGGGCTGCTTCAAAGACTGCTGCGGTTGTCTGCGACCAATGCGCTGCCGCAGCGATGGCAAGTTCCTCCTTACTTTTAAAGTGATGGAAGAAGCTGCCCTTGGTGAGGCCAGCCGCCAGACAGACGTCATCGACGGTAGTGCCCGCGTAACCGCGCTGGCGGAACACCTGCAGCGCTGCGTTGAGTAACCTGAGCTTGGATTGGTGATGGTCGAGTTTCAATGTTCGCGTTTCAGAGTTGAATCGGGTCACAACAATTTGGTAGCTTTTATTATACCTACCACTCGGTATGCGATCAATCGGAAAGCAATCAAAAGTACTCAGGCAATGTCAGACGCCCGGACTGCGAATGGTTGTCAGGTTTTCTTGGCCGCGCGTTCCGGCACAATCGTTTCACCCATCGCGAGCATCGCCACCAGCGCGCTGATTTTCTTCGCGCGCCCCGCAGCGGTCTTCAGGTTGCGGGTACGAAAAGCCAAGGCGAACAGATTCATCTTCCCCAAGGTCTTGAAGGTGCTCAGTGCCTGTGGATTAGCCTCGATGGCAGCACGAAGATCTTCCGGAAGGGTTGACTCGGTTGCATTTCGGATCGGCGCATACGCCGCGTCCCAACGGCCATCGGCCTTGGCGGCATCTACCTGAAACTGGCCGTGCGACGTCATGCGTTTGGCCGCAATCAATCTGGCCACATGATCGCGATTGACCTGACTCCAGATGCTCTTCGCCTTGCGCGGGGTGAACCGCTGCAGAAAAGAATACTCGTCGAAGGACTTGCGGATGCCATCGATCCAGCCCCAGCACAACGCCACGTCCAGTGCTTGAGCATAACTTACGGTCGCCAGACCGGAGCCCTTCTTGTGAATCTTTAGCCAAAGCTCGGTGGTTTTCGCGTGATTAACTGCCAGCCACTTCTCGAACGCCGCCTCGGTTCGAAAGCTCTTGATACGAAGCGGGTCGGGCGTCATGCTTGCCAAGTGATTATTCGACCAGTCTGGCGAGTTGCTCAGTGCAGATCGGCCAGCCCTCGTGAAACCCCATCTTTTCATGGGCTTCGCGGTCGGCAATCGTCCAATGCCTCAGGTGCGCCGTGTAGAGCGTTTTGCCGCCGCGATCTTCAAAGCTCAAGTCCAGCACCATAAACGGCTTTTCGGAAGGTTTCCAGGCGCTTGTAAACGCATCGGTCGTGACCAGTCGTTCATTTTTG